>JAOXSD010000182.1 GCA_025800205.1 Silicimonas sp.
CGTTCCGGCTGCGCGATGGGCAGACGGTTGAGGCGCTCTGCGACGCCTGCGCCACGCTGGCCGCGCGCCATGCGCCGGTCTCGCTCGACGGGCTTGAGATCGCGCGACTGGGCCGGTTTCTGGCCTTGCGCCCGGTCGGAGGGACCCATGCCCTGAACGCCCTCGCGGCGGCCTGTGTGCAAGAGCTTGACGCGTTCCGCGCGCCTGCGTCCGAGGCCGAACTGGCCCGCCGCCGCGCTGCAAACCTGACCCCGGAACAGGACGTCAATCTGGTGCAGTGGGGCTATCCTTACGTGCTGGAGGCCTTCCGCTTCCACATCACGCTGAGCGGCAAACTGGCGAAACCCGTGCTGGCCGAGGTCGAATCGGCTTTGGGCGCGCATCTGGCCCCAAAGCTGCCCGCACCCTTCCGGATCGCCGATCTGGCCCTGATGGGCGAGGCCAAGGATGGACGTTTTCACCTGATCCATCGCTACGCCCTTTCCGGTTGAAGCCGCGCAAGGATCGCGCTGACCGTATCG
>JAOXSD010000190.1 GCA_025800205.1 Silicimonas sp.
GATGGAAGATACCGCCATGGTCGACGCCGCCTCCGACATCTTTGCCCGCATCATCGAGGCCGAGCGCGCGACAGGGTCCGGCGGTGGCGACCATTTCGCCAAGCCGGGGGCCAATGACCGGGTCTGGAACGCCGCCGAAAAGCATTGCCTCGCGGATCCGGCGAATTTCGCAGCCTATTACGCCTCGGATTCAATTGCCCTTGGCGCACGGTCCTGGCTCGGACGCGGCTACCAGGTGACGGCCCAGGTCAACCGGGTGAACCCCGGCGGCGCCGCCCAGACCGCCCATCGCGACTACCACCTGGGCTTCATGAATGCCGACCAACTGGCCACCTATCCGGTGCAGGCCCATGCGCTTTCCCCGGCTCTGACCTTGCAAGGGGCCGTGGCCCATTGCGATATGCCGGTGGAAAGCGGCCCGACCATGCTTCTGCCCTATTCGCAGCGGTTCCTTGAAGGTTATGTCGCCTTTCAACGTCCTGAATTTCAGAGCTATTTTGCCGAACACCACGTGCAACTGCCGCTCGAAAAGGGCGATGTGGTCTTCTTCAACCCCGCCGTCATGCACGGGGCGGGCACCAACCGGTCGCAGGACATCTACCGCATGGCGAACCTGTTGCAGATCGGTTCTGCCTTCGGGCGTTCCATCGAGGCGGTGAACCGCACGAAAATGACCCGGGCGCTCTATCCCGTCCTTCTCGAACAGGGGGCGACCCGTGCTGCGATGAACGCCATTGCAGCGTCGGCCGAAGGCTATGCCTTTCCCACCAATCTCGACCGCGATCCGCCGGTGGGCGGACTGATCCCGCTGGCGCAATCCGAACTCATGGCGCAGTTTCTGGAAGAGAACCGCCCGGCCTCGGATTGGAATGCCGAACTGGAGGCGATGGAGGAACGCCGCGCGCCGTAAAGCGCAATCCGAAAAGTGGCCCGCGGTTTTCAGGATAAATCGCGCGCCAGACCAAAACGGGCCGGGGCATCTGCCCCGACCCGGATTTGCGTATTTGCGAAAGGGTGAAAGCCTATTCGCTCAGGCTTTCGGCGAGCCGCATCAGGGTGACGGCTTCGGCGCGATAGCCGTATGGGTCGCCGCCCTTGGCCCCTTGCGCCAGCGCGATGGCTTCGGCCCAGCCCCAATCGCCCAGGGCGGTCCTGCCGCGCAGAAGCTCTCCAAAACCCGCCATGGCGATGGCAAAGCGCATTTCGGGATCGGCAGCCGCAGCGCCGCTCTGGATTGGGGTCTCGATCAACTGGCTCGCGGCGTCACCGGGCCGCTTGTAGCGTAGTTTGAAATAGCCCAGCTCGTCCGAAGGATCGGCCAGCTCAGCCGTCTCGCCATAGCGCAGCGGCGTGTTCCGCACCGCCTCTGACCCCACCGGCGTCACCTCGTAAAGCGCCGTCACCTGATGGCCTGCGCCAATGTCGCCCGCATCCACCCGGTCGTTGTTGAAATCCTCGCGGGCCAGCGCCCGGGTCTCATAACCGATCAGCCGGTATTCAGCGATCTGGGCCGGGTTGAACTCCACCTGGATCTTCACGTCATTGGCAATCGGGAAGAGCGCGCCGGTCAGCTGATCCACCAGCACCTTGCGGGCCTCCGACAGGGTGTCGATATAGGCCGCCTGACCATTGCCGTGCTGGGCCAGCGCCTGCATCGTTGCATCATCGAGATTGCCGCGCCCGAAGCCCAGCACCGAGAGATAGGTGCCGCTGTCGCGCTTTTTCGCAATAAAGTCCTTCAGCGCGCCGGGGTCCGACAGGCCGACGTTGAAATCGCCGTCGGTGGCCAAGATCACGCGGGTCACCTCGCCCTCATCGGCCATGGTTTCGGCCACCTGATAGGCCTGCTGCAACCCCTGCTGCCCGGCGGTCGAGCCGCCCGCTTCGAGACGGTCCAGGGCCGACAGGATCTCGGCCCGGTCGCGGGCTGCGGTCGGCTCCAGCACCTGACCGGCGGAACCTGCATAGGTGACGATCGAGACCTGATCTTGCGCGCGCAATTCCGACAGCATCAGCCGGAAGCTCTGTTTCAGAAGCGGGAGTTTGTTCGCATCCTGCATCGAGCCCGAGGTGTCGATCAGGAAGACGAGGTTCAGGGGCGGGCGCCCGGACACCTCGGGCATGTCGCCCTGAATGGCGATATGCACCAGTTGCGTGCCCGTATTCCAGGGCGTGGGCGTCACCCGGATCGTGGGTTTGAACGGATGCGGGCCTTCGGGAGCGGCATAATCATAGGGGAAGTAATTCACCATCTCCTCGATCCGCACCGCGTCGCGCGGGGGCAGGGTGCCCGCCATCAGGGATTGCCGGATGACGGAATAGGAGGCGGTGTCGACGTCGATGGAGAAGGTCGAGACCGGGTCTTCGGCGGTGACTTTCAGGGGATTGGCAGGCGCATTGGCAAAGTCCTCGGTGTTGCTTTCGGGCCGGACAAAAGGGTCGATCGGCACTTCGAACATCAGCCCGAGATCCTCGGTTTCGGGCAGGGCGTGGCGCGGCGCCGGTTCGACCATGGGCGACGAAAGCGCCCTTTGTCGCGAGGCCGCGCTGTTCCGGGTCAACGACTGGAGGGCCGGGCGGGCCGTATTCCGATCCGCCATGACCGAAGCGTCGGCGTCGCTTTCGATGACGACGGGCTCTTCCGCCACGATCATCGGTTCTTCCAGCATCAGGGCATCGGCTTGCGCGACATTCTCTTCCGCTGCGGTCTCCGGCGCCGGGGGCACGGTTGCGCCCGGTTCGAACATCCCGCTGGTCTGAGGCAGCACGACAAAAAGCCCCACCGCCACCAGGGCCGTGGTGGCGGTCAGCGCGCTGCGCGAGGTCATTGTGGTCAGCATGGTCAGAACTCCATTCAGCAAGGCCTCCAACGGGCCTCTCTGATGGGTCTGACGCGCCTCGGTCCGCGATCCTTGGGCGCGGGCGAAATTTTCTTCCGCCTGCGCCAGATTGGCGGCCTTGCGGGCCGGGTCGGGATCCGGGATGGCGGCGTCGAAGGCCGCTTTCAGATCGTCCAGTTCGTCACTCATGCGATCCCTCCTTCAAGGCACGCAGGCGTTTCTTGGCCTCCGAGACGCGCCAGGCAATGGTGCCTTCCGAGACCCCCAGAACCTCGCCTGCCTGGGCCTGTGTCATGTCGTCGAGCACCAGCGCCAGCGTGTCGCGCAGATCCTCGGGCAGGGCGGACATCGCCTGGGTCAGCCAGTCGAGCGCCTCGCGCGTCTCATCCGCTTCCGCCCGGCGCGCCACTTCCACCTCGCCCCAGCCCATCGCCGCTTTCGCATGGGTCGCGCGCCTGCGGCGGCGGTCATGGGTGGCATTGACCACCACGCGGTAAAGCCAGGTGGTGAACGCCGCTTCGCCCCGGTAGCGGGCGATCTTGCCGGGCAGGTCGGTGCAGATGTCCTGGGTCAGATCCTCGGCTTCGGCCCGCGCCCCGGTCAGCCGGAAAGCGAGCCGGAACACCCGGTCGTAATGCCGGGTGATCAGGGCCGCAAAGGCTTCGCCGTCGCCATCGGCGGCAGCGCGCGCCAGGGTTTCGTCAGGGACATCCATGCGCATCACTAGGTAGGACGCGGGCCAGAGGTCAATCCTTGGGGGCGGATGTGATTTTTCCTTGCCCCGGTCCAATGACCGGCGTGGCGATCTGGTCTAGGCTGTCCGGGCCAAAGGAGGAATTGCCATGACCTATCCCGATTTCATTCAGAGTTTTCCCGGCCTCGATGTGCCCTTTCCCGAGGATGTGGTGCAGACGGCGGTGATCCGGTCCGAAGCCGGGCTGGTGGCGTTTTTCACCTTTCTCAAGGATATGGAACTGCCACCCCATGCCCATGGCGCCCAATGGGGCACGGTGGTTGAAGGCGAGCTCGATTTCACCATCGGCGGTGAGCGCCGGATCTACCGGGCGGGCGACAGTTATGACATCCCGGCCGGGGTCGAGCACGGGGCGCTGATCAAGGCCGGCACCCGGGTGATTGACGTCTTCGAGGAGGCCGACCGCTATCCGGTGAAACCCCGTTAGCGCGTCTCGCAGGCAGCCCTGCGGCCAAGGGTGGGGGATGTGTCGAGGGGGACCGGTCGAAATCCCGGGGGACACCCGTCGCATCGCAAAAACTTGAGTTGATCTGGCGGATCGATGCTGTTCTCGGCAGGTCGCGCCCGTCTCCGGCGCACATTGATCGCCCGTTAGCACGGGGTGCGGCCCGGTGGGACGGCGCGCCGATCCCCCTTGTTGATCCCGCACCGCGTTGCTAGGACGTAGCGTCATTTCACGAAGGTCGCCACCATGCCCGTCATCACCGAAATCGCCGATCTTAAGCGTCTCTACCGCCGCCGGGTGCCGAAGATGTTCTATGATTATGCCGAAAGCGGGTCCTGGTCCGAGCAAACTTTCCGCGAAAATGTGAGCGATTTCAACGACATCTATCTGCGCCAGCGGATTGCCGTCGACATGACCGGACGCACACTCGCCACCACCATGGCGGGCGAAGAGGTGGCGATGCCCATGGCGCTGGCCCCGGTGGGGCTGTTGGGCATGCAATCGGCCGATGGCGAGATCAAGGCGGCGCGGGCGGCCGAGAAGGCCGGCATTCCCTTCACGCTCTCGACCATGTCGATCTGTTCGATCGAGGATGTGGCGGAACACACGACGAAACCTTTCTGGTTTCAGGTCTACACGCTCAAGGACGATGATTTCATGTCGCGGCTGATGCAGCGCGCCAAGGATGCCAAATGTTCGGCCCTGGTGATCACGGTCGATCTGCAGATCCTCGGTCAGCGCCACAAGGATCTGAAGAACGGCCTGTCGGCGCCGCCCAAGCTGACGCCCGCCTCGATTGCCAATATGGCGACCAAGGTGCCCTGGGGGCTTGAGATGCTCGGCACCAAGCGGCGCTTCTTCGGCAATATCGTCGGGCACGCGAAAGGCGTCTCCGACCCGTCGTCCCTGTCGTCCTGGACGGCGGAAGCCTTTGATCACGCGCTTGATTGGGACCGGATCAAGGAATTGATGGACATGTGGGGCGGCAAGGTGATCCTGAAGGGCATTCTTGACGTGGAAGATGCGGTGAAGGCCGCGGAACTCGGCGCCGATGCGATCATCGTGTCGAACCATGGCGGCCGTCAGCTCGATGGCGCGATGTCCTCGATCCGGATGCTGGAGCCGATCGTGAAAGCGGTGGGCGACAAGGTGGAGGTCTGGCTCGACAGCGGGATCCGCTCGGGGCAGGACGTGCTCAAGGCGGTGGCGCTGGGCGCCCGGGGCGTGATGCTGGGCCGGTCCTATGTCTACGGGCTGGGGGCCATGGGCGAGGCGGGCGTGTCGAAGGCGATCGAGGTGATCGGCAAGGAACTCGACACCTCGATGGCGCTTTGCGGCAAGCGGGATATCCGCGACGTGAGTCGCGAGATTCTCCAGGTGCCCGCGGATTTTTCAGGAAATTTTGCCTGACAGCGAAACAATTAACATTTTAGAAAACATTGTCGCGCAAACCTGCCCGTAACTTCGACGGGTCGGGTGAAATTCGGCCTTTTTCACGTCACTTTCTTGCCGCAATCCGGCAAAACCGCTTAGAATGGGTGCGTTATGTCAGTGAGTATTCGTGTATCTTCCGTGGCTTTGGGGGCCGTTCTGTCCGTCTTTGCAGGGGCGCCCTCCTTTGCTGAGGGCGGGCTTGCCCCGGCTGTTGAATTCCCCGTTGAAACCAAGGTGGTCGTTGCGGCGACCTCGGCGCTGTTTGCCTCCCTGGAGACCACCAGCACCCCTCCGAAAAAATCAGTGCCGGTGATCGAAATGCCCCGGCTGGAACAGAAAATATCACTCGAAGCGACCCCCGGTCCTCTCACCCAGCATGGCCCCCTCCGCCATCTCACCGGGTATCGCATCGACTGGTATCCGACCGAGCGCCTTCTGGGCTCGGTCGATTTTATGGGCACCTGGGCGGGCAACCGCAATCTGGTGTGTGGCTATCTGGTCTGGGATGTCAGCGACAGCGATGCGCCGGCCCTCGACCAGGTGATTGCCAATTTCATCGACATGGATGACCTGTCGCGCCAGGCGCCGTCGGTGATCCACGCGCGGCTCCTGGAAGCCAATTGCGCCTATGGGGCGATCGAGGCGAATTTCGGCTATTTCGAACCCAGCTAAAGCGCAATCCGAAAAGTGGGAACCGGTTTTCGGAGAAAATTGCGCGCCAAATCAAAAAGATAGATCGGCACCGCCGGATCAAATTTTCAGGACGCCGCTCTAACCGGCCAGTTTGCGCATCACCGCCTCCACCGGGCCGCGGCTGAAAAACCGCGCCCAGATCAGCGCATAGACCATGGCAAGGATGCAGAAGATCAGGGCGGCGGTCACCGCGGTTTCCGTGGTCTGATCGGTCAGCATGCCAAGGGCCTCGAGCGTGCCCATGCCGATCAGGATATGGGCGAGATAGAGCGTCAGGGTCTGCCGCCCCGCCGGTGTCACCAGCGCCAGCAACCCGATCCGGCGCGCCGGTTCCGCAAGCCACAGGCAGAGCCCCACGGTCAGGCTGGCCGCGCCCAGTCCCGCGAGAGTGTAGAGCGGCATCGGCGGCACCGGGTCGGTCAGCACCAGCGCGGCCAGTTCGGGGTCTGCGGCCGATGCCAGGGGGGTGAGCCAGGCGCTCAGCCCTTCGGCCAGGGCGAAGGCCAGCGCCCCGCCGAGGGCGAGCCGGATCTGTGTGCCCCGTGCGCCCAGGTCCAACCGGCTGAGCACAATGCCGAACAGCAGAAAGCCCAGCCAGGGGATGACCGGGTGCCAGCCATTGAAGAACAGGTTGCGGATAAAGCCCGTGGGCGTCCAGAACCCGTCATAGCTATAGGATTCCCAGTTCCAGCCGGCGTCATAGTTCAGAAGCAGGATCATCGCCACGAAGCCGATGTTCAGCGCCCCGATCACCGCCCAGAGCGCCCGTGAGGAGAGCGGCAACAGCACCGCGCCGAACAGGAAGTAGAAGGCGTAGTAATGGAGAATGTCGGCGTCGAAGATCGTCATGTTCAAAAGGCCGATGGCGAGCAGGAACAGGGCGCGTTTCAAGGTCACCCAGATCGTCTGATCCAGCCGTTTCGCCCCGGCCAACCCCAGCCCGATCCCCGCCAGCACCACGAAAGTGGCCGCGGCCCGGCCTTCAAGGCTGCCTGCAAAGAGCGCGGCCAGCCCGCTGCCGCCTTCGGCTTCCATGGCGATCTTGAAATTCACCACGACCATGCCGACGAAGGCGAAAAATCGTGCCATATCAAGCCCGTCGAGCCGGGCGCCTGTCTTTCTCCCGTCGGTCATGTGCTGGTTGTTCAGCCCTGCAATTCGCGCAGGATCTCGGCGATCACATCCATCCCCGCGGCCCATCCGCCTTCCATCTGCGGCAGCGCCTCGGCAAAGGCGATGCTTTCCTGGGCGCTGGCCTCATGGGGGGTCCAGATCAGCGTCAGATCGGTGCCCCCGCCCGCCTCGGCCAGCGTCACCTGGGTCAACATCACCGGCGGCCAGAGCGGCATCACCGGGCTTGGCGTCACCGCCCAGCGGTCATCGGCGCTGGCCATCAGCATCACCAGCCGGTCAGGCGCTTCCACCTCGATGAACTCGATCCGCTGATAAAGCGACCGCTCCCCCATCCGCATTTCGTGTTTCCAAAGCCCGCCCGGGCGCGGCTCAAAGGCGTGGATTTCGGTCTCGACCCCGGGCCCGTACCAGCGCTGCACCAGATCGGCTTCGGTCCAGCAGCGCCAGACCAGATCCTGCGGCGCGTCAAAATGGCGGGTCATCTCGAATTTCGGCTCGGGCATGGGCCTTCCTTTCCTCGTCGAAGGGGCGGGGCGGGGTGCCCGGATGTCCCCTGCAAAAGTGGTAGGCGGCTTTCCGGACCCGATCAAGCGCGGGCCTGCCAAAACCCTCTTTCCAAGCGCGCCGTTCCCCGCTATAGGCACGGCTTCACGCGGGCGGACACCCTTGGAGGCCGCCCCTTTACTTATGGAGAATACCCATGGCTGGAGAGATTCCTGATCTCAACGCAATGGTACGGACGGGGACAGGCAAGGGGGCCGCTCGTCAAGCTCGCAGAGACGGGCTGGTACCTGGCATCGTGTATGGCGGCGGCACCGATCCGCTGGCGATCAACATCCCCTACAACGTGCTGTTCAAGAAACTGAAAGACGGCCGTTTCATGTCGACCCTCTTCAACCTCAAGGTTGAAGGTCAGGACGATGTGCGGATCATCTGCCGCAACGTGCAGCGCGACGTGGTCAAGGACCTGCCCACCCATGTGGACTTCCTGCGTCTGAAGCGGACCACCAAGATCAACCTCTTCATCCCCGTTACGGTGGAAGGCGAAGAGGAATGCCCCGGCCTGCGCAAAGGTGGTCTTCTGACCATGGTGCGCCCGGAAGTCGAACTGGTGGTGACCGCCGGCGAAATCCCCGAGAGCATCTCGATCTCGGTCGAAGGTCTCGACATCGGTGACACGATCACCATTTCGGACGTGACCCTGCCGTCGGGCGCCAAGCCCACCATCGACCGCGACT
This sequence comes from Silicimonas sp., assembly GCA_025800205.1. Lineage (GTDB taxonomy): Bacteria > Pseudomonadota > Alphaproteobacteria > Rhodobacterales > Rhodobacteraceae > CALKXV01. The sequence goes on from JAOXSD010000190.1 coordinate 8,539, forward strand.
TCGTGATCGCCAATATCTCGGCCCCGTCGGCGCTGGCCAGCGCTTCGGGCGACGAGGAAGAAGGCGAAGCCGAAGAGGGCGGCGAAGAGGCAGCTGCCGAAGAATAATCCGACCCAATGGTTGGAGCGAACGGCGCCCTTTGGGGCGCCGTTTTTTTTTGAGATCAGGGGGTTGGAATGCCGCCCTCAAGCACTTTGCGGAACCAGGCCGCGTCGATATTGCCGCCGCAAAGCACCACCGCCACCTTGCGCCCGGCCATCTGCTCTTTTTCTTGCATCAGCCCCGCCAGCGGCGCGGCGCCGGCACCTTCGGCCAGGTTGTGGATGTCGGTGAAATAGGCGCGGATAGCATCCGCCACTTCGGCATCGCTGACGGTGATGATCCGCTCGGTGCCGGGCCCGTAGATCGCCAGCGCCTCTTCCACCGGCACCCGCACGGCCATGCCGTCGGCGAAAGTGCGGGCGCTTTCGGTCGCAACCGGCCTGCCTGCCTCGACCGACAGTTTCGCGCATTGGGCGTTTTCCGACACCACGCCGATGATCCGGGCGGGATGTTCCAGCGCATCGCGCGCCGCAATCGCCCCGCAGATGCCGGAGCCACAGCCGATGGGCACATAAAGCGCCTCGAGATCGGGCACGGCCGTCAGGAGTTCAAAGGAATAGGTCGCCACCCCGCGCACCAATTCGCGGTGAAAGGGCGGCACGATGGTCAGCCCTTCCGCCTCTGCCACCCGGTAGGCTTCTTCCCGGGCGGCGTCGAAATCATCGCCGAATTCGATTAGCTCCGCTCCGAAAGCCGCCATCGCGCGGTTCTTTTCCACCGAATTGCCGCGCGGCACATAGACCACAGCACGCAGACCGGCGGCGCGGGCCGCCCGGGCCTGACCCTGGCCGTGATTGCCGCGCGTGGCGGTGATGATGCCGGGGCTGTCGGGATGGGTGCGGCGCAGCCAATCCATGAAAGTGATCGCGCCGCGCACCTTGAACGAGCCTGTCGGCGTGTGGTTCTCATGCTTGACCCAGACCTCCGCCCCGATCCGGGCCGAAAGCGCAGGCCAATGATGCTGCGCCGTGGGTGTCATGTCGCCATGGACGAGGGCGCAGGCGGCCTCCAGTTCGGCTTTCGTGAACATCTTGGTTATTCCCCCTTTCAAAAATACGCAATTCCAGATGGTTACGTGAGATCCGACCATTTCAGCTGGGTGTTCTTCGTCACCGCCCGCGTCAGTGTCTTGCCGATCACCTTGTCGAACTCATAGCCCGCAATCTCTCCCGAACCGGGGCGCCGGCCCCATATATCGGCCTCAGCAATCACATGGCCTTCGGGCAGATCGCGATCCGCCACGACCGAGGTGCGCGCGAACCGATAGACATCCTCCTCCGGCGCGGTGCGGCGTTTTTCATTGTGCAGGGCGATGTGAATTTCCCGCGACCGGTCGATCAGATGACGCAACTCGGCCGGGTCCATGGAGCAGGAAATATCCGGGCCTTCGCGGTAACGGGTGTCGGTGAAATGGCGCTCCAGGATCGAGGCGCCCAAGGCGACCGAGGCCAGCGCCATTTCGGGGCCGATGGAATGGTCGGAGAAGCCGACAATCGCATTGGGGAAGGCTTTTTGCAGTTCGGACACGCCCTTGAGCGACACGATTTCGGGCGGCGAGGGATAGAGGTTGGTGCATTCGAGCAGGGCGTAATCGACCCCGGACTCTTCCAGAATGGCGACCGAGCGCCCCAGGGTTTCGATGCTCTGCATCCCCGTCGACATGATCACCGGACGTCCCTTGGCGGCGATATGGCGGATGAGCGGCAGGTGGTCCGCCTCGCCCGAGCCGATCTTGTAGGCGGGCACATTCTGGTCTTCGAGGAAATCGGCAGCGGCGCGGGAAAACGGGGTGGAGATATAGATCAGCCCCTCGGCTTCCGCATGGGCCATCAGGGCGATTTCATCCTCGGCCGACAGCGCGCAATCCTCCATCACCTCCCAGATCGATTTGCCGCCGGCATTGGGCGGCAGGACCGATTTCGCCTCCTCGGTCATTTCATCCCAGACGAAATGGGTCTGGTGCTTGACGATCTCGGCGCCGGCCCGGGCGGCCTCCGTCACCATGTGGCGCGCCACATCTAGGTCGCCCCCGTGGTTGATGCCGATCTCGGCAATGACAAGGGGGGCATGGTCGGGGCCGATCTTGCGGTCGCGGATTTGCATGGGCGCTCCTCATTTTTTTCGTTCCTAGCGCGCGGGGCGGGGCGGGGGAAGATGTCCGGACGCTTTTGCCGGTTTCGGCCCGCGCGCGCATTGCGTATTGGGGAAGAGATGAAGAGCGATCCGGACATTCACCTGCCGCCGCGCCCGGGCCTGCGCTATCGGGCCTTTCTGGCGGGCTATGGGGCGCTTTTGGCGCTGGGGGCACCGCTGGTCTGGCGGTATTTCAGACGTCGGGCGGCGAAGGATCCGGCCTATGGGGCGCATCTGGAGGAACGGCGCGGCGAAGGCCGGGCCTTTGACGCCGATGTCTGGTGCCATGCGGTGTCGCTGGGGGAAATGACCAGCGCGGAGCCTTTGGTGCGGCGGGCCTTGGCGGCGGGACAGAGGGTGTTGACCACCCATGCGACCCCGGCCGGGCGGGCGCGGGCCGAAAAGACCTTTGCCGCCGAGATTTCCGCAGGGCAGTTGGCGGTGCGCTATGCACCGGTGGACCGGGCGCGCTATTGGCGAAGGTTTTTCGAGCTCTACCGCCCCCGCGTTGGCGCGGTGATGGAGATGGAGTTCTGGCCCGCGATGATCGAGGCGGCGCGCCGGGCGGACGTGCCCCTGGTGCTGACCAATTCCCAGGTGCCCTTGCGCAGCGTCGAACGGGCCGGGCGCCAGGCGCGGCTCTTTGGCCATCCGTCAGCACAGGCCGCCCTCGTCATGGCCAAATCCGAGATGATGGCGGAGCGGTTTCGCGCCCTCGGCGTCACGCGCCTTGCGGTGATGGGCGAGACCCGGTTTGACATGGATCTGCCGCAGGCCCAGCTGGAGGCCGGGGCGGAACTGCGGGCGCGCGCCGGTCGTCCGGTGCTTTGCCTCGCCTCGGTCGTGGCCGGGGAGGAGGAGATTTATCTCAATGCGATCAAAGGCCTGCTCGACGGTCCTGAGCCGCCTCTTGTGATCTGGGTGCCGCGCGCGCCGGAGCTTTTCGACGCCACAGGGGGGCTGCTGGATGCGGCCGGTCTCAATGTAGCCCGGCGCAGTCTGGCTTATGATGCAATGTTGAAACCGCAAGCGGATCTGGCCGAGGCGCAGGTGCTTCTGGGCGACAGTCTGGGCGAGATGGCCTTCTATATTGCTGCCTCCGACGCTGTTCTCGTCGGCGGCGGCTTCACCCCAAAGGGCACCCACAATATCATCGAACCGCTGGCTCAGGGCCGGCCGGTGATCACCGGGCCCGACACCCGCACCATCGAGTTTCCCGCAACCGAAGCGCGCGCGGCGGGTGTGCTGACCACCTGCGAACGCCCCGCTGATCTGCCCGCCGCCCTGCGCGCGGCACTCACGGGTGGGTCGCCCGAGGCGCAGGCCTTTCACGCCCGCCATGCAGGCGCCTCGGCACGGATCTTTGCCGCCCTTCAGCCGCTGCTGGCCCAAGATCGCTGATTGCATCGGCGCCCGCCCCGGTGGTAGCCCTCGGAAAAAGGACGTGAGGCATGGCACATTACGCGATCATCGGTCAGGGCTCGATCGGGCGGCGGCATCGGGACAATCTGACCGCGCTCGGGCGTGAGGTCCGGGTTCTGTCCTGGCGCGCGAAGGGACCGGGGGATCTCGATGCGCTGCTTGAGGGGGCGTTGGGCGCGGTGATTGCGACCGCCACCGACATCCGGCTGGAATTGGTCGAAGCCTGTGCGGTGCGCAACATCCCCGTCTATATCGAGAAACCGCTGGCGTTTCGTCTGGCCGATCTCGACGCGCTTTTGCAGGCGGCCCGGCCGATCGCTGATCGTTCCATCGCCGGTTACATGATGCGCTATCATCCGGCCCTTCTGGCGCAGATCGAGGCGCCGGTGGCGCAACCCTATGGTTTCGCTTTGGAAATCGGCCACGATGTGCGGCAATGGCGGGCGAACTGGCGCTTTGGCGACAGTTACGCGGCCCGCGCCGAAGGGGGCGGGGTGCTGCTGGATCTGTGCCACGAGTTGGACATGGCGCATGTGCTTTTTCCCGATGCCCGGCTCATGTCGGTCGAAAGCATCGGGCATGCCGATTTCCCCGGCGTCGATTTCGCCACCCGCATCATGCTGGGCGCCGAGGGTGGTCCGGTGGGCTCTGTGGCGATGGATTATCTCTCACCGGCGAGCCTGAGGCGCATGGCGCTGAGGGGCCGGGATCAGGTGGTGGATCTCGACCTGCTGTCGCTGTCCGAAACCCGCAGCACCGGCGGCGATCCGGTGACCCGCAGTTGGACATTCGACCGCAATGACATGTTTCTTGACATCATGCGCGATTTCATCGCTTTGGCCGAAGGTGGTGCGGTGTCGGACAATCCGGTTCTGCCACGGCTCGACCGGGTGGAAGGCTCGGCCCGGCTGATCGCGGCAGCCTGGGAGGCGCGGCGGTTCAACGGCAATATCGAAGGAGGCTTCGCATGATCCTGGGACATATCGGTGTGCGCAAGGGCTCGAAAGGCGTGCCCGGCAAGAACTTTCGTGACTTTCTCGGCAAGCCGCTGATCGACTGGTCGCTGGATCAGTTGCTGGAGCATGGTCGCGTCGATCATGTGGTGGTCTCAACTGACGATCCCGAGATCTATGATCATGCGGTGGAAAAAGGGTGCCTTCCCATGGGGTTGCGTCCGGCGGAGCTGGCCTCGGACACGGCCGCCAAATGGGATGTCTGGCAACATGCTTTGGGGCAGGGTGAGGCGCTGGCCGGGCCGATCAGCGCCTTTCTGGATCTCGATTGCACTTCGCCGCTCAGGCTGCCGGAGGATATCGACGGCGCGCTCGATGCGTTTTTCGACAAGCGCCCCGACATGATCATGTCCTGCACCGAGGCGCGCAAGAACCCCTATTTCAACCTCGTGGAGCCGGATCAGTCTGGCTATCTCCATGTCTCGAAGCCGTTGCCCGGCGGTGTGGTCGCGCGCCAGCAGGCGCCGGTGGTCTGGGAGCACGCCGCCAGCACCTATGTGGTGGACCCGGCCTATTTGAGGCGCGCGAAGGGGCTCTTTCAGGGGCGCGTGATGCCCTACCTGATGCCGCCCGAACGCTGTTTTGACATCGACAGCGAGCTGGACTTCAAAATCGTGGAAATACTGATGCAGGAGCGTTTGAATGGCTGATCTCAAGGGGCGGACCGTCTTTATCACCGGATCGGGCGGGGTGCTGGGCTCGACCTATGTGCGCCGGATGCTGGCGGAAGGGGCCCGGGTGGTCGCCTCGGACCTGAAGGGCGACCGGGCGGATGCGCTGGTCGAGCGGCACGGGGCGGATGAGAACTTTCGCTTCTATGATCTCGATGTGGGCGACGAGGCCGGGGTTGAGGAGATTTTCAAACGTATTCAGGGGGATGGCTGGGAGCCCAATGTGGTTCTGAACAATGCCGCCATCACCGGTGAAATGCTGATGGGCAAGGGCAAGAGCTTTCCCGATTTCGCCGATACCACAGTGGAAGACTTTGAAAAAACGCTGCGCACCAACCTTACCGGCGCCTTTATGATCGCGCGCCAGATGGACCGCGACATCGTCGGCAAATACCCCGCGACGCTGATCAATGTGGCCTCGATGTATGCGCTCAACGGCGCCCACCACGGGATTTACGAAGGCATGCCTTTCAAGAATTTCTCGGCCTACGGCGTGACCAAGGCGGGGATCCACGGGCTGACGGTCTGGCTTGCAGGCTATTGGGCGGACCGGCAGGCGACGGTGAACACGATTGCGCCGGGCGCGGTGTTCAATGGCCATTCGGACGAGTTTCAGAGCCGCGTGTCGGAGTTGATCATGGCCGGGCGCATGGGCAAGCCCGATGAAATCGCCGATGTAATGTTGTTTCTGGCGTCTGAGGCCTCGGGCTACATGACCGGGCAATTGGTCAATGTGGACGGGGGCTTTTCGGCCTGGTGAGGCGCTCAGCTCCCGGCGTCCAACCCTGAAAACCGCACCAGACAACGGCGCAGCACCCGGGCCTCTTCCGCGCTGAGGCCCGCGCGGAGTTCGGCGTCAAACTCCTGCGCGGCGCGGGACAGATCGTCAAACACCCGGCGGCCTTCGCGGGTCAGGCTGAGCACGGCCTGGCGCCGGTCTTCGGCACTTTCGCGGCGGACAAGATAGCGTTTCGCCTCCAGCGCCGTGATCGCGCGGCTGACTTTTGTCTTGTGAATCCGGGCCCTTGTGCAGATCTCCTTCGCCGTCATCTCGCCATAGGAGCCGAGATGAAACAGCACCCGCCATTCGGTCCTGAGCATCCCGTAGCGCCCTTTGTAGATCTCCCGAAACTCGAGGCTCAGCGCATCGGCCGCCTGGTTCAGCAGGTAGGGCAGGAAATCCGTCAGTTCGAAATTGGGTGTCTTTGTCATGGCCTCTTTGGGGGTTGTTAGTTACATTTACAACCAATATCACCCGAGCCGAGGAGGAGCCAGAGATGGATGATGCACGCGCGCCCCATGGGTTGATTCAAGCCGAGACCCCGGTGGGCACCCATCCGGGCTACATGCCCGGCTTCGGAAATGATTTTGAAACCGAGGCGCTGCCGGGCGCCCTGCCGCAGGGGATGAACTCGCCCCAGCGCTGCAATTACGGTCTTTATGGCGAGCAGCTTTCCGGCACCGCCTTTACCGCCAATCCGCCGGAGCGGACCTGGTGCTATCGCATCCGGCCTTCGGTGAAGCATTCCCATCGCTATGCGCGCATCGATCTGCCCTATTGGAAATCCGCGCCCCATGTGATCGAAGATGTCACATCGTTGGGTCAGTACCGCTGGGATCCGGTGCCCCATGGGGACGGGCTGACCTGGCTGACGGGTATGCGGACGATGACCACGGCGGGGGATGTGAATACCCAGGTGGGGATGGCATCGCATATCTATCTGGTGAACGATTCCATGATAGATGAGTATTTCTTCAGCGCTGACAGTGAGTTTCTGGTGGTTCCGCAGGAGGGTCGGCTGCGGTTCTGCACCGAGTTGGGCGTCATCGATCTGGAACCGCAGGAAATCGCCATTCTGCCGCGTGGGCTGCTATACCGGGTCGAGGTGCTGGAAGGGCCTTGCCGCGGTTTCGTCTGCGAAAACTACGGCCAGAAATTCGAATTGCCGGGCCGGGGGCCGATTGGTGCGAATTGCATGGCCAATCCGCGCGACTTCAAAGCACCGGTGGCCGCTTACGAGGACCGCGAGGTGCCGAGCCGGGTGGTGATCAAATGGTGCGGCCAGTTCCATGAGACGCAGATCGGCCAGTCGCCGCTCGATGTGGTGGCCTGGCATGGAAATTACGCGCCCTACAAATACGATCTGAAGACCTATTGCCCGGTGGGTGCGATCCTCTTCGATCATCCGGATCCGTCGATCTTTACCGTGCTGACCGCGCCGTCCGGGCAGCCCGGCACCGCCAATATCGACTTTGTACTGTTCCGCGAACGCTGGATGGTGGCCGAGGATACGTTCCGGCCGCCCTGGTATCACAAGAACATCATGTCCGAGCTGATGGGCAATATCTATGGCCAGTATGACGCCAAGCCGCAGGGGTTCATTCCCGGCGGTGTGAGCTTGCACAATATGATGATCCCCCATGGGCCGGACCGGGAAGCCTTTGAAAAAGCGTCGAATTCCAACCACGGGCCGGACAAGCTGGACCGCACCATGTCGTTCATGTTCGAAACCCGCTTTCCGCAACATTTGACGGTATTTGCGGGTAAAGAAGCGCCGATGCAGGACGATTACATCGATTGTTGGGAAAGTCTGGAAAAGAAATTTGACGGCACGCCTGGGAAGAAGTGAGATGGAAAGACGGATCGTGCAAGATCCGCGTTTTCAAGTGACAACAGGAGGTTCCCCCCCGTGCCTTTGATGAGAAGCTGGGTCGACAGCGCCAATGACCCCGCAGCGGAATTCCCGCTCAACAATCTGCCCTATGGCATCTTCGATGATGGCCGTGGCGCCCGCGCCGGTGTCGCCATTGGCGATTTTGTTTTCGATCTGGGCGGCGCCGAAGCCGTCTCGATGGTGCCCGCCCATGGGTTCCGCGATGGGTCGCTCAATGGCTTCATGGCCGAAGGGCCCGACGCCTGGGCGCGGCTCAGAAACACCCTGACCGGGCTTTTCGCCGAAGGGTCTCAGGCCGAGGCGCAGGTGGCTCCGCTGTTGATCCCGCGCGACCGGGTGACGATGAGGATGCCCTTCCAGGTCACTGAATACACCGACTTTTATGCCGGGCGCCACCATGCCACCAATGTTGGCACCATGTTCCGGGGGGCCGAGAATGCCCTGCCACCGAACTGGCTGCATATGCCCATCGGTTACAATGGCCGCGCCTCGTCGGTGGTGGTCTCCGGCACCGACATCCGCCGCCCGACGGGTCAGTTGAAGGGACCGGAGTTCGAGGCACCGATTCTGGCGCCGTCGCGCCGGTTCGATCTGGAACTGGAGATGGGTGCGGTGGTTGGCCAGCCGTCTTACGGGCCGGTGAGCGTCGACCGCGCCGATGCGATGATCTTTGGCTATGTGCTGCTGAACGATTGGTCGGCCCGCGATATTCAGGCCTGGGAATATCAGCCGCTGGGGCCGTTCCAGGCCAAGGCGACCGCCACTTCGATCAGCCCCTGGGTGGTGACCAAGGCCGCGTTGGAGCCGTTCCGTTGTGCGACGCCGCCGCGCGAGGTGCCGCTTCTGCCCCATCTCGCCGACACCGGGCCGATGCTTTATGACATCGATCTGGAAGTGGCGATCACGCCCGAGGGCGGCCGCGAAGAGGTGATCGCGCGCACGAATTACCGCGAGATGTATTATTCCTCGGCCCAGCAACTGGCGCATCACGCCAGTTCCGGCTGTCCGATGCGGGTGGGCGATCTTTTGGGCTCGGGTACGATTTCCGGCCCGGAGAAAGGGAACCGGGGCTCGCTTCTGGAACTGTCCTGGGGCGGCAAGGAGCCGCTTGAATTGGAGCAGGGCGGTACGCGGACTTTCCTTGAAGATGGCGACCGCCTGACGCTCAGGGGCGGGGCCGAGGGGGATGGCTACCGGATCGGATTTGGCGATTGCACAGGCCGGGTTCTGCCGACGTTGAAAGGTTGAAAGATGAAATATATCAAAGCACTGGCGCTGGTCGCCGCACTCATGCCGGCAGGCGCTGCCTGGGCGGAAACCAAACAGGAACTGGCCCAGGCCTATAACGATTTGCCGGCCGTGCAGCAAATGATGGAGGCGATGTTCTCGGCCGAAGGCATGGCCGCACAATTCCGCGCCGGATTGCCGCCGGGGATGCAGGTCACCGACGAACAGGCGCTACGCGTGGGCGCGGTGATGTCGGAAACCATGGTCGGATTGCAGCCGAAAATGGAGGCGCTGATGATCGAAGCGACGGCGGAGGTCTTCAGCGAAGACGAGATCCGCGCGATGATCGATTTCTATTCCTCGGAACATGGCGCCCAGATCCTGCTCAAGACCCAGCCGATGTTTCAGAAGGTGATGTCGGAACTGACCCCCTCGATCATGCAGGCCATGGCCGCCAAGCAGGGCGAGATCGCCAAGATCCTGTCGGAGTAGGGAATGGGGCGCGCATCCGATCAGACCGGGAACCGTGGGGCAGGCGGCTTAGCCGCCGCCCTGCCAGGTTTTGACCGCTTCGATCGGGTGCAGCAGCATCAGCACGTTGAGTGTCAGCCCGTCGCGGATCATCCATGTGGTAAAAAGCTCGAAGCCCAGGATCAGCGCAACGCTGACCCAGATCGGCAGGCGTCGGGCCAGCCAGAAGCCCGCCACCATGGCCAGGATGTCGGAGACCGAGTTCACCACCGAGTCGCCATAGTAATCGAGCGAGATCGTCACCGCGCGGTAATGTTCGATGACGGCTTCGGTGTTTTCGGAGATTTCCCAGGCGGCTTCGGCGAGGGTGGCGATCAAGAGCCGCCAGCCGAGGCCCGCGCGCCGCATCACCAGATGCAAGAGCCCGTAGAACAGGAAGCCGTGGATCAGATGGCTGGGCGTGTACCAGTCGGAGATATGTTGCGAGCTTTCGGAGCTCATCGTCTGGCCGTGCCAGAGTTTGATATAGCCGCATTTGCACCAGGGCTCGCGCCCCATCCACAACAGAACGGCGGCGGTGATCCCGATCACCAGGGCGGTCAACAGATAAGGTAGAAAACGTCTTTGCATGGGCGCACCGAACCACGGGAACCCGGCAAGTTAAAGGAAGGAAAAAGGCAAGATGGCCAAGGCATTCGCCTCTCAGGGCGACATGAGCGAGAAAAAGATCACCTTCGATCAGATCGGCGAGGGGCTTTACGCCTTTACCGCCGAGGGCGATCCGAATTCGGGTGTGATCATCGGGGATGACAGCGTCATGATCGTCGAGGCGCAGGCGACGCCGCGGTTGGCGAACAAGGTGATCGAGAAAGTGCGCGAGGTCACCGACAAGCCGATCACCCATCTGGTGCTGACCCATTATCATGCGGTGCGGGTGCTTGGCGCCAGCGCCTATGGGGCGCCGCAGATCATCATGTCGGAAAAGGCGCGGTCCATGGTGGCCGAGCGCGGGCAGGAAGATTGGGACAGCGAGTTTCAGCGGTTCCCGCGTCTCTTTGAAGGCCACGAAAGCATCCCCGGGCTGACCTGGCCCACCACCACGTTCAACGGGCGGATGAGCGTCTATCTGGGCAAGCGTCGGGTCGATATCATGCAGTTGGGCCGCGCCCATACGGCGGGCGATGCGGTGATCTATGTGCCCGATCAGAACGTGATGTTCACTGGTGACATCGTTGAATATCACAGCGCATGTTATTGTGGCGACGGGCATTTTCACGATTGGCCCGACACGCTGGATGCCGTCCGCCGCTTTGATCTGGACGCGATTGCGCCCGGGCGCGGCGGGGCGCTGATCGGGCGCGACATGGTGAATGCCGCCCTAGATTCCACCGCCGATTTCATCCGCTCGACCTATTC
>JAOXSD010000224.1 GCA_025800205.1 Silicimonas sp.
GGATATCTATGGATACGACAATCTGGCCTATGTTTCGCTGAATGGGCTGGGCGGCAATCCGGTCGATTTCGACAAAGCCGAAGCCTATTTTCTGGCGGCAGCCCAAGGCGGGCACCCAACCGCGCCGGCCAGTATCGCCCGGATGATCCTGCGGGACCAATTGAAAGGCCGGCCCCGCACCGAGGCCCTGGCCTGGTACGATACCTCGCTGGAACGCGGTGATGCCTGGGGCGGCGCGAACGGAGCCTATATCATTCTGGACGGTCAGGTACCGGGCAAAGGCCCCGCTGACGCGGCGCTACGGGCGGCCAAAGCGGCCCTATTGCCGAATGAGGAACCTGCCGCGCAGGCTCAGTCGCAGCTGGACAGCCTCTCGCGCGGGGATCTGGATCGGGCATTGCAACTTGCGCTGAATGAACTTGGGGAAACTGTCACTGTCGATGGCCAAGTCGGCCCGGCGACTTTGACTGCGCTCGAAAATGTCAGCGCCAAGTTCGGCGTTCCGGTTCC
>JAOXSD010000230.1 GCA_025800205.1 Silicimonas sp.
GAGCTGGTAGAAATCGGTGGGCGAACGATCCGCGCGCGGATCTTCGTCCCGGAAGCACGGCGCGATCTGGAAATACTTGTCGAAACCTGACACCATGATCAGCTGTTTGAACTGCTGCGGGGCCTGCGGCAGCGCATAGAATTTGCCCGGATGCAGACGCGAGGGCACCAGAAAGTCACGCGCGCCTTCGGGTGACGAGGCGGTGATGATCGGTGTCTGGTATTCACGGAAGCCCTGATCCCACATGCGGCGGCGCATCGAGGCCACAACGTCCGAGCGCAGGGTCATGTTCTGCTGCATCGCCTCGCGGCGCAGGTCGAGGTAGCGATAGCGCAGGCGGGTTTCCTCGGGGTATTCCTGATCGCCGAAGACCATCAAAGGCAGTTCGTCTGCGGCGCCCAGAACCTCCAGCTCACGCACGTAAACTTCGATCTCGCCGGTGGGCAGTTTCGGGTTTACCAAATCGGCGGCGCGCGCTTTGACGGTGCCGTCAATGCGGATACACCATTCCGAGCGCACTTTCTC
>JAOXSD010000250.1 GCA_025800205.1 Silicimonas sp.
CGAACCCAATATCGAATGGGTGCTGACCCGCATCGGCGCCAAACATACACGGCCGCGCTATGTCGGTCGCGCAACCTCGGCCTCGCCTGCGACGGGTCTGGCCAGCCAACACAAAGCTCAACAAGAAGCGCTCGTGAACGAAGCGCTGAGCCTCGAAGGAAAGTAAACGATGACCATTGAAGTTCGTGTTCCCACGCTAGGCGAGTCTGTTACCGAAGCCACCGTTGCGACCTGGTTCAAGAAACCCGGTGATGCCGTCGCCGTGGATGAGATGCTCTGTGAGCTTGAAACCGACAAGGTGACCGTCGAAGTTCCCGCCCCCGCCGCTGGCGTCATGGGCGAGATCGTCGCCGCCGAAGGTGAGACCGTCGGCGTCGACGCCCTGCTGGCGACAATCGCCGCAGGCGAAGGCGCAGCCCCTGCTCCGGCCGCAGCAGCGCCCGCCCCTGCGGCCGCTCCGGCAGCGTCGGGTGGCAGTGTTGACGTGATGGTGCCCACGCTGGGTGAATCGGTCACCGAGGCCACCGTCTCAACCTGGTTCAAACAGGTTGGCGACGCGGTTGCGCAGGATGAAATGCTGTGTGAGCTGGAGACTGACAAGGTCTCGGTCGAGGTTCCCGCCCCTGCTGCTGGCGTTCTGGCGGAAATCGTTGCACCCGAAGGCACAACCGTGGATGCCTCGGCCAAACTGGCCGTGATCTCGGGCTCAGGCGCCGGCGCTGCTCCTGCACCCGCCCCTGCCGCCGCAGCAGCTCCGGCTGCCGCAGCAACCGGCAAGGATGTCGCCAATGCTCCGTCGGCAGAAAAAGCCATGGCCGAGGCCGGTCTGTCCGCCGCTCAGGTCTCTGGCACCGGTCGCGATGGCCGCATCATGAAGGAAGACGTGGCCCGCGCCGTGGCAACGGCTGCTGCACCAGCGCCTGCTGCCACTCCGGCTCCGGCCCCTGCGCCGCGCGCGCCCGTGGCCGCCGATGACGCCGCGCGCGAGGAACGGGTCAAGATGACCCGCCTGCGCCAGACCATCGCCAAGCG
>JAOXSD010000274.1 GCA_025800205.1 Silicimonas sp.
GGGATGACCACCGGATCCCCGGTCTCGAAGAAAAGCAGATGCGATGCGCAATGGCTCAGAAAAACCTCCCGATCAACCAGTCGCACGGGCTTGAAATGTGCCTGGCCCTCGGCCAGCCGCTGACAACATGTCTTGATCCGATCCAGATAGGCATCCGCCTGTTCCGCACCCCAGACCTGATGGGAATAGCGCCAGATGTCACGCAAATCGTCTTCCGCCCCCAGGGTCAGACGATAGCCGGTCAAATCAGGCGCCCGAAACGCCTGCTGCGCGCCGGGCCTCGTCGCGAATCTCGTCGATGGTCTTGGCCGAAAAGTCCCCGTTCCGCGCCTGAGCGACCCGGGCGTCCAGAACGGCAGACAGGGCGTCCAGCGCCGTATCCTCGCTCAAACCGTACATCTCCGCAGACGGGCTCAGCACCCTGCCCAGCACGAATTCCTCAAGGCTTCGACCCTCGCGGGCGGCATTGGCCTTGAGCTTTTCGTGCTGTTCGGAAGTAATGTCTATGGAAAGACGCGGCATGCCGCATATCTAACACGGAACACGCTGCAAAACAACGTCAGTGGCGGGGCAGGGAACCATGACCAATCACAACACCATACCCGAAACGGCGCTCGCCTGGGCCGAAGCGGGCCGCCGCGTCGCCCTGGCCAGTGTGGTCAAGACCTGGGGCTCGGCCCCGCGTCCCGTGGGCGCCCAACTGGTGATCGACGGGGAGATGAATTTCGAAGGCTCCGTTTCGGGCGGCTGTGTCGAAAGTGCCGTGCTCTTCGAGGCGACCGAGGCGATGGAAGACGGCACCTGCCGCATCCTGTCCTTCGGGGTCTCCGACGAAAGCGCCTTCGAGGTCGGTCTGGCCTGCGGCGGTGAGATCGAAGTGATGGTCGAACCGCTGGATCGGGGGCAGGGGCCGGCTCTCGATGAACTGCGCCAACTGGTTGCTGCCCGGGCGGCGCGCCAGCCGGTGATCTGGGAGGTCGACACCGAAAGCTGGCAGCGCCGCCTGCTGCCGCGCGATCCCGCAGACGCGGCCCTTGAGCCCTTGTTTCGCAACGACAAATCCGCCCGCGACGGGGCGCTCTTTCGCGCCGTCCACAACCCGCCCCTGCGGCTGGTGATTGTCGGCGCCGTCCATATCGCCCAGCCGCTGGTGCAGATGGCGCGGATGGCCGGCTATGACGTGGCGCTGGTCGACCCGCGCGAAGGTTTCGCCTCCGAAGCGCGGTTTCCCGGCGAGACCTTCCTTGAGGGCTGGCCAGATGAGGCTCTGGCGGCCCATGGGCTCGACGCCCGCACCGCCCTTGTCACCCTCAGCCACGACCCCAAGATCGACACGCCCGCCCTGCAGACGGCCCTGCCGTCCGAGGCCTTCTATATCGGCGCGCTCGGCTCCACCCGGACCCATGCCAAGCGCAAGGCGGCCCTGGCCGAAGCGGGCGTGTCCGAGGCGGGCATCGCGCGGATCGACAGCCCGGTGGGGCTCGATATCGGTGCCGCCACCCCGGTGGAAATCGCCATTTCGATCATGGGCGAATTGACCGAACGCCTGCGCCGGCCGGAGACCCGCCCGTGAAGTTCGGACCGGTCCCGCTCGATCAGGCCGAGGGTGCCATTCTCGCCCATTCGCAAAGCCTTGCGGGCGGTGCGCTGAAGAAGGGTACATTGCTGGACCCCGCCCATATCGTGCGCCTGCGCGCCGCCGGCGTGACCGAGATTACCGTGGCGCGGCTCGAGCCGGGCGATCTCACCGAAGATGCCGCCGCCCGGTCCATTGGCGCCCGTCTGCTCGGCCCCGATCTGCGGCTGGCCGAGGCCTTCACCGGGCGCAGCAATATCGTCGCCGAAACCGCCGGTGTCCTGCAGGTCAACGCCGCCGCCATTGCCGCCACCAATGATGTGGATGAAGGCATCACGCTCGCCACTTTGCCGGATCTGATGCGCGTCGCTCCGGGCCAGTTGCTCGCCACGATCAAGATCATCCCCTATGGCGTTTCCGCCCGTGCGGTCGATGGGGCCATTGCGGCGCTGGGCAACGGGGCGCTGGCGCTCCGCCCGTTTCAGGGCGGGCGCGCCCAGTTGGTGATGACCCGCACGCCCGGGTTCAAGGACAGCCTGCTCACCAAGGGCCGTCAGGTGGTCGAAACCCGTTGCCAGGCGCTGAACTATGCGCTCGGTGATGTGCAAGTCACAGATCACAAAGAAGAAAACGTCGCCCGCGCCCTTGATGCGGAAGCCGATCTGATCCTGATCCTCGGCGCTTCCGCCACCTCCGACCGCGCCGATGTGGCCCCTGCTGCGGTCACCCGGGCGGGCGGGCGGATCGAACGCTTCGGCATGCCCGTCGATCCCGGCAATCTGATCTTCCTCGGCACCCTTGGTCGGGCCCGGGTCGTGGGCCTTCCAGGCTGTGCCCGCTCGCCGGCCCTCAACGGGGTCGACTGGGTGCTTGAGCGGCTTTCAGCCCGCATCCCCGTCGACAGTGACGCCATCGCCGCTATGGGGGTGGGCGGGCTTCTGAAGGAAATGCCCGGCCGTCCCGAGCCCCGGCAACGACAGGGCCGATGAGCCCGGTCCTGACCTTCACCGAGGCCGGGCTCTATTGCCCCGCCGCCGATCTCTACATCGATCCCTGGCGCCCGGTGGAGCGCGCGGTGATCACCCATGGCCACGCTGATCACGCCCGCCCCGGGATGACCCGCTATCTGGCCACTGAAAGTGCTGCCCCGGTTCTGCGGCACCGGCTGGGGGAAATCGCGCTGGAGACCGCGAAATACGGCGAAACCCTGAAGATCGGCGATGCGAAACTCAGCTTCCATCCCGCCGGCCACGTGCCCGGTTCGGCCCAGATCCGGGTCGAGGTGGCGGGCGAGGTCTGGGTCGTCTCCGGCGACTACAAACTGGAACCCGATCCGATTTCCGAGCTGTTCGAGCCGGTGCCCTGTCACGCCTTCATCACCGAATGCACCTTTGGTCTGCCGGTGTTCCACTGGCCCGATCCCGGTCAGGTCATGGCCGAGATCAACGCCTGGTGGGCCGCCAATCGCGCCGCTGGCCGCTTCACCCTGATGGGCGCCTATTCGCTGGGCAAGGCGCAGCGGTTGCTGGCGGGGCTCGACCCCGGGATCGGGCCGATCCTGACCCACGGGGCGGTGGAAGCGACGAATGCCGTGCTGCGGGGGCAGGGGATCACCTTGCCCGGGACGATCCAGGTCACGCCCGAGACCGATCCGAAAGCCCATCCGGGCGCCTTCATTCTGGCCCCGCCTTCGGCGCTGGGATCCAGCTGGGCGAACCGGTTCAAACCTGCCGCCAGCGGATTTGCCAGCGGCTGGATGGCGCTGCGCGGCATCCGCCGCCGCCGGGCGCTGGATCGCGGCTTTGTGCTGTCGGATCATGCGGATTGGCCCGGGTTGAACCGGGCGATCAAAGCCACAGGCGCGGAGCGCGTCTTTGTCACCCATGGCTATACCGATGTCTTCCGCCGCTGGCTGGAGGGCGAGGGTTATGACGCCCAGGTGGTCACAACCGAATTCGGCGACGAGGCGGGCTGATCGCCCGGATGCGCCCCAGACCAGAGGAAACCCAATGAGTCAGAAACCCGATCTTGCCGCCCTTTTTGGCGCCAGTGATGCCAGTACCTTTCTCGGGCTTGACGCCTGCGATGATCTGACGGCCATCGACGCCTCATCGGCCTTCATCGGCGCGCCCTGCGCCACGCCCTATGGCTCGGTTGGCGCCTATGCGCAGAACGGCCCGGCGTCCCTGCGCCGGGCCATCGCCGCGCTCACCGCCAATATCGACCGGCACAATTTCGATCTCGGTGGCCCGACCTTTCCCGAAGGGGTGAAACGCGCCGTCGATTGCGGCGACCTGCCCTGGAGCGACAGCGACTTTGCCGCCAACCGCGCCACCATTCGTGACGCGATAGCCACCATTGCCGGGCGCGGCACGGTGCCCATTCTGATCGGCGGCGACGATTCCGTGCCGATCCCGATGATCGAGGCCATGGGGGAGACCGGGAAAAGCTATACGATCCTGCAGATCGACGCTCATATTGACTGGCGCGACAGCCATATGGGTGAGCGGTTCGGCCTGTCCTCGACCATGCGCCGGGCCTCCGAGATGGCTCATATCGACCGCATTCTTCAGGTCGGCGCCCGGGGCATCGGGTCAGGCCATTCGTCGGATTTCGAAGATGCGCTGGCCTGGGGCGCACGTTTCTTCACCGGCCCCGACGTTCATCGGGACGGCATCGCGCCGGTGCTTGATGCGATCGAGCCGGGCGCCGAAGTGATCCTTTGTATCGATATCGATGCGATGGACCCGTCGATTGCACCCAACACCATCGGTCGTGCGCCCGGGGGGCTGAGCTATTATCAGGTGCTCGACCTGATCCAGGGGGCTGCCGCTCGGGGACGCATCGCTGCGATGGATTTCGTCGAGATCATGCCCGAGGCCGATATCGACGAGATCGGCGGGCTTACCGTCTCGCGTCTGGTGGCCGCTGCCATGGGGGTGATCGCCCGGCAGGCGGTGTAGGCGCGCCCGGGCCGCATCACTCTTCCCCAAATCCCTGCTTCTCTGTATGGAGGGGAAAATTTATCCCGTGAGGCGTTTCCATGAGCAAACCCACCCCCGTTGTCCTTTGCATTCTCGATGGCTGGGGGCTGCGTGACGAGCCCCTGAACAATGCTCCGGCCATGGCCGCGACGCCGACATATGAGCGGATCATGGAGACCTGTCCGAATGCGACGCTGATCACCCATGGCCCCGATGTGGGCCTGCCGACGGGGCAGATGGGCAATTCGGAAGTGGGCCATACCAATATCGGCGCAGGCCGGGTGGTGGCGATGGATCTGGGGCAGATCGATCTGGCGATCGAAGACGGATCGTTCTTTGAGCGCGACGCAATTGTCGAATTCGCTCAGGCGCTTAAGGGAACGGGCGGCACCGCCCATCTGGCCGGTCTGGCGTCGCCGGGGGGCGTTCATGCCCATCAGGATCACATCGTGGCGGCGGCAAAGGCGCTGACCGACCGGGGCGTTCCGGTGGCTATTCACGCGATCACCGACGGCCGCGACGTGGCACCGAAATCGGCGGTGGAACAGCTCACCGCCTTCGAGGCAGCGCTGCCTGAGGGCGCGCGCATCGTCTCGGTGACCGGGCGGTTCTACGCCATGGACCGGGACAATCGTTGGGAGAGGGTCGAACGCGCCTGGGAAGTGATCCGCAAAGGCGAGGGGCATCAGGCCACCACGGCCGTCGCGGCGGTCGAGGCGGCTTACGCGCGCGGCGAAAGCGATGAGTTCATCGAGCCCACGATTGTGGGGGATTACAAAGGTGTAGCCGAGGAAGGTGATGGTCTCTTCTTCATCAACTTCCGCGCCGACCGGGCCCGCGAGATCCTCGCGGCCCTCGCGGATCCCGGCTTTGACGCCTTTGATCGGGGCGGGGCGCAACCCTTTGCGGCAAGACTCGGCATGGTGGATTACTCCGAAGAGCACAACGCCTATATGGCCACGGTCTTTCCCAAGGCGAGGATCGTGAACACCCTGGGCGAATGGGTTGCCAAGGCGGGGCTCAGCCAGTTCCGGTTGGCAGAGACCGAGAAATACCCCCATGTGACCTTCTTTCTCAATGGCGGCGAGGAAGAACCCGCGACGGGCGAAGACCGGTTCATGCCGAAATCGCCCAAGGTCGCCACCTATGACATGCAGCCGGAAATGTCCTCGGAAGAGGTAACGGAGAAATTTTTGGCCGCCATTGAGCACGGCTATGACCTGATCGTCACCAATTACGCCAATCCGGACATGGTCGGGCACACCGGCGATCTGGCCGCCGCGATCAAGGCCTGCGAAGCGGTCGATCGGGGGCTGACGAAAGTGGTCGCGGCATTGGAAAAGGCCGGTGGTGCCATGGTGCTCACCGCCGATCACGGCAATTGCGAAACCATGGTCGATCCCGAGACCGGCGAACCCCATACCGCCCATACGACCAATCTGGTGCCGGTGGCGCTGATCGGCGGGCCGGAGAATGTGACCCTCGCCGAAGGACGGCTCGCGGATCTGGCGCCGACGCTGCTGGAGTTGATGGGGCTTGAGCAACCGCCTGAAATGACCGGCAAAAGCCTGATCCGCCGGTAATGCGCCGGCTGCTCGCCTCGCTTTTGTTGCTGGCGTCACCGGTGGGGGCCGAAAGCCCGAGCCAGGCGGCGGTGCTGCAATTGTCGGAAGCCGCCGTGCTGTTGAGCGAGGCGGACACCGCGCCCGACCGGCTTGCCGCCCTGACCGAGACGGTGCGCGCCTATGAGGCGGGGCTGGCGGCCCTGCGCGAAGGTCTGGTGGCCAGCACGTTGCGGCAGCGCGATCTGGCGGCGAAGCTGGCCGAGGAAGAGGCGGGGCTGGGCGAGTTCCTGACCCTGTTGCAGACCGTGTCGCGCCATGTGGAGGCCGAGGCTCTGGTGCATCCGGGTGGGGCGTTGCCGAATATTCAGGCCGGGCTTCTGGTGTCGTCCATGGTGCCGGAGCTGGAGGCGCGGGCGGCGGCGCTGGAGGCGCGGATGGGGGAGATGGCCGAGATTGCGGCATTGCAGACCTCCGGCATGGCGGTGTTGCGGGACGGGCAGGCGGGCGCCAGGACGGCCCGGCTGGCCTTGGCGGAGGCGTTGAAGGCCCGCTCGGATCTGCCGCCGCGCCATGCCACCGACGAGGCGGCGATGCAGGCGCTTTTGGAGAGCACCGAGACGCTTACGGCCTTTGCGGGCATGCTCAGCCGCGATCTGGGCCCGCTCAATGGCGTGCCGCGCGGGGCCTGGTCACGGCCGGTGGTGGGCGAGGTCGCGCTCGGCTTTCGGGAGGCCGACGGGGCCGGGCTGCGCCGCTCGGGCGTGGTGTTTGCCACGGAAGGTCAGGCGCTGGTGACCGCGCCCGCACCGGGGACCGTGCTTTTCGAAGGGCGGGTGCCCGATCAGGGGCATGTGGTGATTTTGGAGCCTGAAGCGGGGGTTCTGGTGGTTCTGGCCGGGCTGGGGCGCAGTTTTGTGCAACTGGGTCAGATTGTTGACGAGGGTGCCGGATTGGGGCTGATGGGCGGTGATTTGCCCCTGCCACAAGAGAAATTGAACGATCTTGTGCGAAACAGTGGTCAATCCCGCGCGGAAAGGCTTTATATGGAAGTGAGACAGGGGCGCAGCCCTATAGACCCGACCGCGCTTTTCAGGCCGGACGGCAGATAAGGATAAGAGCATGAAAAAGTTCTTTTTGGCATCGATCGCCGGTGTGATGTTGGGCGCGGTGGTGACCACCCAGGTGGCCGGGCCGCTGATTGCCCAGGAGGCGGACCGCAAGGCGAGCGTCTATGAGCAGCTTGATCTCTTTGGCGACATTTTCGAGCGGATCCGCGGGCAATATGTGGAAGAGGTCGATGAAAAGGATCTGATCGAGGCGGCGATCAACGGGATGCTGACCTCGCTTGATCCGCATTCCTCCTATCTTTCCCCCGATGATGCGGCCGCGATGCGGGTGCAGACCCGGGGCGAATTTGGCGGTCTTGGCATCGAGGTGACCCAGGAAGAGGGGTTCGTGAAGGTGGTGTCGCCGATTGACGACACGCCGGCCGATGATGCGGGGATCGAGGCGGGGGATTTCATCACCCATGTGGATGGCGAAAGCGTGTTGGGCCTGACGCTCGATGCGGCGGTGGATCTGATGCGCGGGCCGGTGGGTTCGGAGATCATCATCACCGTGGTGCGCGAAGGCGAGACCGAGCCGTTCGATGTCTCGATCATCCGAGACACGATCAAGCTGACCGCCGTGCGGTCGCGGTTCGTGGGCGAGACCGTGGTGCTGCGGCTGACCACCTTCAGCGACCAGACCTTTCCGTCGATGCGCGAGCAGTTGAAGGAAAAGGTCGAGGAACTGGGCGGGATGGACAAGGTGAACGGCTTTGTCATCGATCTGCGCAACAATCCGGGCGGCTTGCTGACGCAAGCGGTGCGGGTGTCGGATGCCTTCCTTGATGCCGGTGAAATCGTCTCGACCCGGGGCCGCGAGCCGCAGGATGGCGACCGGTTCAATGCGGAGCCGGGCGATCTGGCCGAGGGCAAGCCGATTGTGGTGCTGATCAATGGTGGGTCGGCCTCTGCCTCCGAGATTGTCGCCGGTGCGCTCCAGGATCATCGCCGGGCCATCGTTGTCGGGACGAAGAGTTTCGGCAAAGGCTCGGTCCAGACCGTGATGCCGCTGCGGGGCGATGGCGCCATGCGTCTGACCACCGCGCGTTATTACACGCCGTCGGGCCGGTCGATTCAGGCGCTGGGTGTGTCCCCCGACATCATCGTCGAACAGCCGCCGCGCCGGGAGGCTGCGGAGGAAGAAGAAAACGGGCGCGGTACACGGTCGGAAGCCGATCTGCGCGGATCGCTTTCGAATGACTCGCTGTCCGAGGACGAGCGCCGCCAGATCGAGGAAGACCGGGCGCGGGCCGAGGATGCGGCGAAACTGCGCGATGAAGATTATCAGCTGGCCTATGCCATTGATATTCTGAAGGGCCTGTCGGCGCTGGGGCCGGAATATGCCGCCGCCCTTGCGAAAGCCGCGAACCAGAACTGATCCCGTTGCGCCGCCCCCCGGGGCGGCGCTATAGACCCGGGATGAGCAAAACACCGTCGAAATCCCATGGCCGCCTGAGCATTCAGGCCAGCGCTGCCCCCCGTGACCTGATGGGGCAGGCCAAATCGGTCCGGGGGGCCTTTACCGCGAAGATCATCACGCTGTTTCCCGAGGTGTTTCCCGGCGTTCTGGGCGCGTCTCTTTTGGGCAAGGCGTTGCAGGACGGGCTTTGGAAGCTGGATACCATCGATCTGCGGACCTTCGGTGAAGGCAAGCACCGCAATGTGGATGACACGCCCGCAGGCGGCGGCGCGGGCATGGTACTGCGCGCCGATGTGATGGCCCGGGCGATCAAGTTTGCCCATGGCCGCGCGCGGCATCCCCTTGTTTTCATGTCCCCGCGCGGGCGGCCCTTCGATCAGGCGATGGCGGAGCGGTTTTCCAAGGAAGACGGCATCACGCTGATTGCCGGGCGGTTCGAGGGGCTGGATCAGCGGGTGATTGACCATTTCGGGATCGAAGAGGTTTCGCTTGGCGATTTCGTCATGACCGGGGGGGAGATTGCGGCGCAGGCGCTTCTGGATGCGACGCTGCGGTTGCGCCCCGGCGTGATCGGCAATGCGGCCTCGCTGGAGGAGGAAAGCTTCTCCGCAGGGCTTCTGGAGCATCCGCAATACACCCGGCCGGCGGACTGGGAAGGGCAGACAATCCCCGAGGTGCTGACCTCCGGTGACCACGGGAAAGTCGCCAAATGGCGCCGGGACGAGGCCGAGAGGCTGACGCAGGAGCGGCGGCCCGACCTCTGGGCGCAGTTCAAGCGCGATTTCCCTTGATTGATTGGGGTTTCGCCCCTATAGCACGCGGGTTCACGGGTGGAATCGCCCGGGGCGCAAGCAATGGTGACCTGAACCCTCCGGCGGGCGGCATGATCCGGCCCCATTCCAGCGGAGCTCTGAGGCGCAGACATCTCCTGGGCATACCCAGGGCAGCATAGGAGTTGGTCAGATGGATCTGATCGCAGAACTGGAAGCCGAGCAGGTCGCCGCTCTCGGCAAGGATATTCCGGATTTCAAGGCGGGTGACACCATCCGCGTCGGCTACAAGGTGACCGAGGGTACGCGGACCCGGGTCCAGAATTACGAAGGCGTCTGCATCGCCCGCAAGAACGGGGCTGGCATTGCTGGGTCGTTCACCGTGCGCAAGATTTCCTTCGGCGAAGGCGTGGAACGTGTCTTCCCGCTGCATTCGACCAATATCGACAGCATCACCGTGGTTCGCCGTGGTCGCGTGCGTCGTGCCAAGCTCTATTACCTGCGTTCGCGTCGCGGCAAATCGGCCCGGATCGCAGAAGACACCCATTACAAGCCCAAGAAGCAGGGCTGAGGAGCGGACCAATGAAAAAAGACACGCATCCCGAATACCACGTGATCGACGTCAAGATGACCAATGGCGACGTTGTTCAGATGCGCTCGACCTGGGGCGCCGAGGGCGACCAGCTCGCACTCGACATCGACCCGTCCGTGCACCCCGCCTGGACCGGTGGCGGCACCCGCCTGATGGACACCGGCGGCCGGGTTTCGAAGTTCAAGAAGAAATACGAAGGCCTCGGCTTCTGAGCCATCCGCCTTTCGGAAGACAGAACGCCGCTCCTTTGGGGCGGCGTTTTTCGTTGGGGGGAGGCGCGGCTTTGGTCAGGCGGAGATCGATTGTGCGACGCGGCCCATGATCCGGTCGGTCATGTCTGCCTCGGACATCGGGCGGCCGTAATGGTAGCCCTGAACGAAAGGGCAGCCCATTTCGCGCAACATGGCGACCTGATCGGGCCCTTCGACCCCTTCGGCGACGATATCGGCACCCACATCCTTGCCGAAGGCCAGGAGCAGCTTGATGATGCTGCGGGAGACCTCGCTCTGGTCGGCATCGGCGACGAAGGACCGGTCGATCTTGATGGTCCGGAGGGGCATGGTCTTGAGATAGCGCAGGTTGGAATAGCCGGTGCCGAAATCGTCGATCGAGATCAGATACCCCTTTTGTTTCAGGGCGATCAGGTTCTGTTCGGCGGTCAGGGACTTGGGCGCAAGCGCGGTTTCGGTCAGTTCGAGCCGCAGGTTCTGATGCCAGAGGCCGGCCTGGTCGAGCACGTGATCGAGGAAATCGATCAGCCCCGCCCAGCCCAGATCCTGAGCCGAGATATTGACCGAGACATAAAGGTCGTCGCGGCCGGTGGTGGCGATGATCCGCGAGAGGGCCGCACAGCTTTCGATCAGGGCAAAGCGGGTCAGCTCGCCGATGATGCCGATGTTCTCGGCCACGGTGATGAACCGGCCCGGAGCAACGCCGCCATGCATCGGATGTTGCCAGCGCATCAGGGCTTCGAACCCGGAGATGGTTTCATCCTCAAGCCGCATGATCGGCTGGAACAGCATCTGGAAATCGCCGGATTTCAGGCCCGCGCACATCTCCTGGCCAGCGCGCATCTGTTCGAGCAATTCATTGGCATTGTGCAGCGAGCCCGGCGTCAGGTTGAGCCTTGGGTCCTCGTCATCGTTGACCAGCAGAAGCGAGAAATCGATGGAGGATTCGACGCAGGCGCGCAGGATCGGGTCAAGCTCGTTGAACCTTTCGGTGATCTGGCTTGCGGGCAGTTCGAAGAGTTTGCAATCGGTGAGCGCCTCCACCGTGACCGCCCGGGGTTTGGCTGTCAGCACCGCGGTTTCGCCCAGAAGCATGCCGTCGCAGCGGGTTTCCACCTCGATCCGCTTGCCATCGACTTCGGTATAAAGAAGCACAACGCCTTCTTCGATGATGAAAAAAGTGTCGGGTCTGTCGCCTTGCCGGTACAGCAGCTCGCCGGGAGCAAGGGAGATCTTCTTGTTCAAAGTCGTCATTCAATCATTAGCCTACTGACGCACATGAGCTAACGCCAACCCCATTAATTCTCTCTGAATGACGGGTGTCCTTTATGCAACTTGAGGTTGCGTCGGCGAAACTGTTTCGCTCGAATTGGAATTATCTCCACCGGCGAATTGTGCTGGCGCCCCGGGATCAGTCGGCTATCTTGCAGGTGCAGAATTTATTGCCGCATTTGCGAAGGAGGCGTCATGTCGCTTGCAGGAAAAACCGCCGTTATCACCGGATCGAACTCGGGCATTGGTCTGGGCATTGCCTGGGGGCTGGCGCGCGAAGGCGCCAATGTGGTGCTGAATTCCTTTACCGACCGGGATGAGGATCACGCGATTGCCGCCGAAATTGCCAAGGAAACCGGGGTCGAAGCGCGGTATATTCAGGCGGATATGTCGAAGGGCCAAGACTGCCGGGCGCTGATCGAAAAGGCGGGTGTTTGCGATATTCTGGTCAATAATGCCGGCATTCAGAATGTGGATCCGATCGAGGCGTTTCCGGTCGAGAAATGGGATGCGATCATCGCGATCAACATGTCTTCGGCCTTTCACACCACCGCCGCAGCACTGCAGATGATGCGCAAGGCCGGGTGGGGGCGGGTGATCAATATCGCCTCGGCCCATGGCCTGCGCGCGAGCCCGTTCAAATCGGCCTATGTCACCGCCAAACACGGGGTGGTGGGCATGACCAAGGTGGTGGGGCTGGAGACGGCGAAAGAGCCGATCACCGCCAATGCGGTCTGCCCGGGCTATGTGCTGACGCCACTGGTGGAGGGGCAGATCCCCGACACCGCCAAGGAATACGGGATCAGCGAAGACGAGGCGATCGAGAAGGTGATCCTGGCCAAGCAGCCGTCGAAGGATTTCGTGACGGTGGAGCAGCTGGCAGGCATCGTGACCTTCCTGTGCTCGGAGGCCGCCAGCCAGATCACCGGGACCGCGATTGCCGCCGATGGCGGCTGGACCTCGCAATAGATGGCCGGGCCGCGGCGCATCAACCTCGCCCTTCAGGGGGGCGGGGCCCATGGGGCCTTCACCTGGGGCGTGGTCGACCGGCTGTTGCAGGAGGACAGCCTTGAAATCGCGGCGATTTCAGGCACCTCGGCGGGGGCGCTCAATGGTGCAGCGATCAAATCCGGCATGGTTCAGGACGGGCGGCAGGGCGCACGGGACAATCTGGAGTGGCTTTGGGGGCAGGTCACCGGGCTGCAGGATCTGCGCATGGCCGACTGGATGCGGGCCTTCTGCGCGGCACCGGGGCTGATCAACAAATCCATCGAAAACTCGATCCCCTATGCCATGGGCGAGGCCTGGACCCGGGTGTTCAGCCCCTACACCTACGGGCCGTTCTACCAGAACCCGCTGAAGCGGATCACCGATGCCTTTGCCTTCGAAGCGGTCTGTGCCGACAGCGATCCGAAGTTCTTTGTCTCCACCACGGCGGTGCGCACCGGCAAGGTGCGGGTGTTTTCGGGGGCCGAGATCACCTCGGAGGTGTTGATGGCCTCGGCCTGCCTGCCGACGATCTTTCAGGCGGTGGAGATTGACGGCGAGGCGTATTGGGATGGCGGCTATACCGGCAATCCGGCGCTGTTTCCGCTGTTTGCGCCCGAACTGCCCAGCGACATCGTGATCGTCAACATCAACCCGCTGGAACGCGAGGAGACGCCGCGCGATGCACGGGATATTCTCAACCGGATCAATGAGATCAGCTTCAATTCCTCGCTTCTGCGGGAATTGCGGGCGATCCATTTCGTGCAGCGGCTGATCGGCGAGGGACGCATTCCCGAGGGCGCCATGAAGGCGGTGCGGGTGCATATGATCGCCGATGACGATCTGATGACGGATCTTGGCGTGGCCTCGAAGCTGGTGCCGACACCGAGCACCGTGGGGGCCTTGTTCGAGGCAGGCCAGGGGGCGGCGGAGCGCTTCCTAGGGGCCCATGGACCCGCAATTGGCAAGCGTTCGAGCCTCGATTTGCCTGAGATGTATGGCTGAGGAGCCCGCAAACGAAAACCGGCGGCTGAAGCGCCGCCGGTGTCTTGAAAGTGCTTGATCGGCTCAGGAGAAGCCGCCGCCGCCAGGGGCCGGGGCCGGGGCGCTGCTGCCGCCGCCGCTGGCCACGGCGATCAGAATGGCGAGCAGCAGAAGCGGGACGAGGAAACCGCCCGAGTCTTTTGCCTGTTCTTCGATCACTTCGGCTTCCATGATCGGCTCGGCCATCCCACCCGCATGGGCCGAACTGGTCGCCATTGCGAAACCGAGGACCATTGCGGTCGCTGTTTTCTTCAAGTTCATGACCTTTTAACCTTATGTTCTGGTGGGCGCAGAGTAGCACCCGGTGACCGGCGGTAAAACAGATTTTGCCTTAATATAAGGTTTTTATCGCGCTCTGTGTGCAAAAAGCCGATGATCCGGGGGCTTATGCCGTGCCACTGCGCGCAGCCGAGCGCACTTCGCCGATCGGTGTCGGCTTGGCTTGGGTGCCGTCGGGATAGACAAGGCCGGCGGAAATCACCAGCTTGGCGGCGTCTTCGACGCTCATCTCAAGCTCGATCACATCGCTTTTCGGCAGGAACAAAAGGAAGCCCGAGGTCGGGTTGGGCGTGGTCGGCAGGAAGACGGCGGTCTTGTCCGATCCGGCCTCGACCTTGCTGTCGATTTCGCCCTTGGCGGAGGTGGAAATGAAGGCAATTGCCCAGATCCCCTTGCGCGGATATTCCACCAGACAGGCTTTGTCGAAGGAGGTTTCCGACTGGGCAAAGACGGTTTCCGCGATTTGTTTCAAGCCCTTGTAGACCGAACGCACGACGGGGAGGTTGTGAAGCAGGCTTTCGCCCCAGAGGATCAGCGACCGCCCGATGATCCCCTTGGCCATCCAGCCGACCATCACGGTGAAGATCAAAAAGGCGAGCACGCCGACGCCACGGATATTGAGCCCGACATATTGGTCGGGGCGCAGCCAGATCGGCACGAAGGGCAGCACCCAACTGTCGACCCAGCCCGCCACGGTCCAGATCAGCCAGAGTGTGAGCGCGATGGGGGCAATGACGACGAGGCCGGTCAGAAACGAGCGGCGCAGCCAGCCAAAGAGGCTGGTGCGGTGGTGGTCGATGCCCTTTTCCTCGGTGCTTTTGCTCATCGTGACCCTTTCCTGTCTCGGGGTAATCTAAGCCTGTGACGCTGCGGTAACAACGCCCTTGCGGGAATTCTTCCCGGTCAGCGGAGATTGGCGAGATCGGCGGCGATTCTGGCACCGAGCCGTGCATTATTGAGCACCAGCGCGATATTGGCGGTGAGCGATCGGCCTTCGGTCAATTCGAAAAGGCGTGACAGCAGGAACGGGGTGACGCGGGGGCCGTCGATGCCTTGGGTCTGGGCTTCCTCGGTGGCTTGCGCGATCAGCGGCAGGAGGGCTTCGGAGGGGATTTCATCCGTCTCGGGGATCGGGTTGGCGATCAGGTGGCCGCCCTTGAGGCCGAGGCTGCGGCGCATGGCGATTGTGGCGGCGATCTCATTGGTGCTGTCGGCGCGGGCGGGCGAGGTCTCGGTGGAATGGCGTGACCAGAAGGCAGGGAAGGCGTCCTGGCCGTAAGTGGTGACCGGCACGCCGAGGGTTTCGAGCACTTCGAGGGTTTTCGGGATGTCGAGGATCGCCTTGGCGCCGGCGCAGACCACGGCGACGGGGGTGTCGGCAAGCTCGGTCAGGTCGGCGGAGATGTCGAAGCTCGTTTCAGCGCCTTTGTGAACGCCGCCGATGCCGCCGGTGGCAAAGACCTGGATGCCTGCCAGATGGGCGAGGATCATGGTGGCGGCCACGGTGGTGGCGCCATCGCCGCCGCGCGCGAGGCAGGCGGGCAGGTTGGCGCGGGAGAGCTTTTCGATCTCGGCGCCGGGGGCGGCGAGGCGGTTCAGATCCTCGTCCGAAAGGCCGATCTTGGCGCGGCCTTCCAGCACGGCGATGGTGGCCGGTGTGGCGCCTTCCGCGCGCACGGCGGCTTCGACCGCGCGGGCGGTTTCCACGTTTTGCGGATAGGGCATGCCATGGGAGATGATCGTGCTTTCGAGTGCGACCACCGGCCGGTTCTGCGCGAGCGCATCCGCCACGTCGGGGGCAAGGTCGAGGGGAAGGGTCATGCGGGGACGTCTCCTGAGACATAGTTGGCGGCGGCGGTCAGCGCGTCTTCCAGCGCCTGTTGGCCCGGTTTGCCCGCCCGTTCGGCGGCGATATGGGCGGCCATGAAGGTGTCGCCCGCGCCGGTGACGCGGGTGACCAGCACTTCGGGGGGCGTCGCGGTCAGCACGCCCTCGGGGGTGGCATGGGCCGCCGTCCCCCCTCCATCGGTGACGAGGATACGGGCGGCACCGCGTTCCAGAAGGGCGGCGGCGGCGTCCGGGGCGCTGTCGAACCTGGTTTGGCAAAGGAGCCCCGCCTCTTCGAGGTTCACATAGAGCGTGGCGTTGGGGCTCTGCAGCAGGGGCAGCAGCCGTTCGGCCTTGCCGGGCGAGGCGGGGGCCACACGCAGGTCGGCGCGGGCGAAAAGCGGGCTGGCGGCGATTTCGGTCAGCAGGGCTTCGGTCAGGTTGCCGTCAAGCACGATGGCGCCGGGGTAGGGGGCGTCGGCGCTGCCGAGGCGGCCGTCTTCCAGCGGCGCGAGGATCTTGGCGCCGGCCGCTTCCAGCGAATGGGCGTCGGCAATGGCGGCGATCAGACCATTCGCGCCTTCGACGGCCATGTAGCGGTCGGTGGGCAGATCGGGCGAGCGGTAGATCATGCCGGTGGTCAGCCCCATGCGGTCGCAGGCGGCGATCAATTCGTGACCTTCCGGGTCTTCGCCCACGGCGGTGAGCAGCACCGGGGCAAGATCGAAGCGGCGGAGCGTCATGGCGACGTTCATCGCCACCCCGCCGGGGAGCCGGGTGATCCGGCCCGGCACGTCGGAGCCGGCGCGCATCACCGCGCGGGAGCGTCCGATCACATCCCAGAGCACCGAGCCGATACAGAGGATTTCGCCTGCGTTCTTCATGGATCGTCTGTGGCCCCAATGGCGGGGCTTGGCAAGGGGTCAGTCGGGGGTGTTGGTTTCTGCACGCCAGGCCGCCCAGTCTTCGGGCGTGTCGAGATCGCGGATCGCGCGGTCGTCGGGAAAGCGCAGCAGGCGGGTCTTGCCTTTGAGCAGCGCCCGCCCGCCGTCGTCGCCGGTGAGCGTGCCGAGGGATCGGGCCAGGTCATGGGGCAGGAAAAGCGGGGTGCCGGGGATGTCGCTGCCCTTGGCGCCGGCCCGTGTGGGACGGGTTTCTCCCTCGGCGCGAAAGGTGTCGAGGATGGTGAGGATGTCGCCGGCGCTGATGCCGGGCACATCGGGCAGCAGGAGGCCGAGGGATTGGCCGGGGCTGAGCTGGCGGGTGATGTGCCGGAGCGAGGCGGCCATGCCTTCCGTCGCATCCGGGACGGTTTCGACATGGAGGGCGAGGCCTTCCAGTGCCGCCCGGCGCGGTTCGTTGCCTTCGGGCAGGGTGACCAGAACCGGGCAACCTGTGGTCAGGGCGGCGAGCGCTTGGCGGCGCAGGAGCGGCACGCCGCCGATGGGTTC
>JAOXSD010000281.1 GCA_025800205.1 Silicimonas sp.
GCCGCTGATCGCGGTGCATCTGTTTGTGTTCTACTTCGGCATCATGGCCGATGTGACACCACCCGTGGGTCTGGCGAGCTTCGCCGCCGCCGCCGTGTCAGGAGGCGACGCGATCAAGACGGGCTTTACCGCCTTCTTCTATTCCCTGCGCACCGTGGCGCTGCCCTTTGTGTTCATCTTCAACACCGATCTCTTGCTGATTGATGTGGGCTGGGTGCAGGGCATTCTGGTGGCCATTTCCGCCACCATCGCGATCCTGATCTTCACCGCCGGCACCATGGGCTGGTTCCTGACCCGCAACCGCATCTATGAAAGCGTCGCGCTGATCCTGATCGCCTTCGCGCTGTTCCGCCCGGACTTCTTCATGAACCGCATCGCGCCGCCCTTTGCGCAGATCGAACCCGCACAGCTGGAGCAAGCCGTGGGTGAGGCCGCCCCGGGCAGTACCATGCGTATCGCAGTTGCGGGCCCGGACTTCGATACTGGTAACATGACCGAAACCACCGTTGTCCTGACCATCGGCGACGAGGCAGACGGTGCGGCGCGCATCGAGGCATTGGGGCTGCTCACACTGGAAGAGGACGGTTTGGTCAAGCTGGAAGAGCCGCTCTTTGGCACGCCTCTGGCCGACGATCTGGATGGC
>JAOXSD010000300.1 GCA_025800205.1 Silicimonas sp.
CCCGCTCCTGACCAAAACCCCCGACCTCCGCGTCGTCCTGCCCGCCGCCGCCCCTGTGGCCTCTGCCGTCCTGGATGCGGTCCAATCCTGGCCTGGCGACCCGCTGGTGCTCGACCCCCGCGACGACCCAAAGGCGGCACAGACCAAGGCTGCGGCCTTCCGCGCCGCCGATCTGGCGCTCGCCGCCTCTGGCACGGTCTCGCTTGAACTGGCCGCCAACGC
This sequence comes from Silicimonas sp., assembly GCA_025800205.1. Taxonomy (GTDB): domain Bacteria; phylum Pseudomonadota; class Alphaproteobacteria; order Rhodobacterales; family Rhodobacteraceae; genus CALKXV01. Next base: position 223 of record JAOXSD010000300.1, read on the forward strand.
GACACCGATGGTCATCGCCTATGACATGAACTGGCTGTCGTGGCAGATTATGTCGCGGATGCTGAAAACCGACACGGTCACCTTGGTCAACCTCGTCACCGGCAGCAGAACGATTCCCGAGTTCCTCGGCCCAAAATGCCAACCCGCCCCGATTGCCGAGGCATTGGGCGCGCTCCTTTATGACGATCAGGCCCAAATGGCCCAGAAATCCGCCATGAAAGACGCCATGACCAAACTTGGTCAGGGCGCCGAGCCCCCCGGCCTCCGCGCCGCCCGCTCGGTCCTGAAAGCGATCCGCGCCTAAGCGCCCCGCCAGATCCAGCCGCCGCCCAGAACGCGCGTCCCACCGGTCTCATAGAACACACAGGCCTGCCCGGGCGACACGCCTTCCTCGGGCGACAGAAGTTTCACTTCCCCCGTTGTCGCCGACAAAGGCCGCAACACCGCCTCCATCGGCGGTTTGGTCGAGCGGATCTTCACCGACACCTCCCAGGCCTCCCGGCTGTCAAAGGGCGCATCCCCCAGCCAGTTCACCTCTTTCAGGGGCACGATCCGCGTCGCCAGCATCTCTTTCGGCCCGACAACGACCTCCGCGCGGTCCACATCCAGCTTCACCACATAAAGCGGCGTCGAAAGCCCGCCGATTCCCAGCCCCCGCCGCTGACCGATCGTGTAATGGATCACCCCCCGGTGCCGGCCCAGCACATTGCCGTCCGGATCGACGATATCGCCCGGTTCGGCGGCTCCGGGCCGCAATTTCTCGATCACTGTGGCATAATTGCCATCAGGCACGAAACAGATGTCCTGACTGTCGGGTTTTTCCGACAGCGCCAGCCCATGGTCCCGGGCCAGAGCGCGGGTTTCTTCCTTCGAGGCGAGATGCCCCAGCGGGAAGCGCAGATAGGCCAATTGCTCCGGCGTGGTCGAGAACAGAAAATAGCTCTGATCGCGCACAGGATCGGCCGCCTGGTGCAATTCCGGGCCGTTTTCGCCCATTTTTCGCTGAATATAGTGCCCCGTGGCCATGCAATCGGCATCGAGATCCTTGGCGGTTTCCAGCAGATCCTTGAACTTCACCCGCTCGTTGCAGCGGATGCAGGGCACTGGGGTGGCGCCGGCCAGATAGCTTTCGGCGAACTCATCGATCACCGCGTCGCGAAAAATATTTTCGTAGTCGAGCACATAATGGGGAAAGCCCATCTCCTCGGCCACCCGCCGCGCGTCGTGAATATCGACCCCGGCACAGCAGGCGCCCTTCTTCGCCAGCGCCGCGCCATGGTCGTAAAGCTGCAGGGTCACGCCCACCACATCATAGCCCTGGCACGCCAGTTCGGCGGCGACGACGGAACTGTCGACACCCCCCGACATGGCCACCACCACGCGGGTTTCATGTTCGGGTTTCGCAAAACCCAGGGAATTCAACCCGGTTACTTGGTCCAGTGCCATGTGGTCCACCGCCTTAAGAAGAACCCGCAGAATATATGAAAATTGTCCTTGTTCTCAAGGGGGGTCTTTCACCCGTGGTTAAGCACCCTGCGCCTATACCAAAGGCCGAACGAGACGAAACTGGCACTGTAAAATGTATCTGAAAAAGGTGAACGGGCCGCGCGCCGTAACACTACCCGACGGCAGCATCATGACCCGGGCAGATCTGCCTGATCCGGAAACGCGACGCTGGGTGGCCAGCCGCAAGGCCTCTGTCGTGCGCGCCATTGAACACAAGCTGATCAGCCGGGAGGAGGCCCTTGATCTTTACGAACTCTCTGAGGAAGAACTCGACGCTTGGCACGTTGCGGTTGAGCGTCATGGGGAACGTGCGCTGAAAGCGACGACAATTCAGCGCTATAGACAACCTTAACGCGAACTGATATTTCATTTTCTGGTAACGAGCAGTTAACCATTAGCGTTCATCTTAACCTTGCAAGTAGGAAAAGACTGCGGAGAAAATTTATGCGCGTACTCTTGGTTGAAGACGACCCGACAACATCTCGAAGCATCGAACTGATGCTGACCCATGCAAACCTGAACGTCTATGCGACGGACATGGGCGAAGAAGGGGTCGATCTCGCCAAACTCTATGACTACGACCTGATTCTCCTTGATCTCGATCTTCCGGACATGGACGGGCACGAAGTGCTGCGTCAGCTGCGTCTGGCCCGGATCGACACGCCGATCCTGATCCTCACGGGGTCCGACGATACGGAAAGCAAGATCAAGGGTTTCGGCTTCGGAGCCGACGATTATCTGACGAAACCGTTCCACCGCGAAGAGCTGGTGGCCCGGATTCACGCGATCATCCGCCGCTCCAAGGGCCATGCGCAGTCGGTCATCAATACAGGCAAGGTGTCGGTCAATCTCGACGCCAAAACGGTCGAAGTGGACGGCAAGACCGTGCATCTGACCGGCAAGGAATATCAGATGCTTGAGCTGCTTTCGCTCAGAAAGGGCACGACTCTCACCAAGGAGATGTTCCTCAACCATCTCTACGGCGGCATGGATGAGCCGGAGTTGAAGATCATCGACGTGTTCATCTGTAAATTGCGGAAGAAACTTTCCGTGGCCACCGATGGCGACAATTACATCGAAACGGTCTGGGGCCGCGGCTATGTGCTGCGCGATCCCGAACCGCTCGAAATGGCTGCACCCGAACCGGTGCGCGCCAGCGCCTAGGCCGCGAAAAACACCCCTTACTTGATCAGGGCCGCCGGATTTTCCGGTGGCCCTTTTCTCTGCGCTCTCCACTGGACGGGCGGGCAGGGCTTGCCTATCCCTGTTGCCAGAACCAGCAAGGGAGCGGGCGATGACAGATCTGGGCGCGTTAACCGAAACCGAAGCCAAAGCGGAGCTCGCCCGCCTCGCCACCCGTCTCGCCGCAGCCAACCGCGCCTATCATGCCGAGGATGCGCCCGAGATTTCGGATGCGGAATATGATGCGCTCAAGCGCCGAAATGCCGAGATCGAAGCGCGGTTTCCGTCACTGAAACGGGCCGATTCGCCCTCTGACCAGGTGGGGGCGGCCCCTGCCAGTGGTTTTCAGAAGATCACCCACCGGGTGCCGATGCTGTCCTTGGGCAATGCGTTCGAGGACGAGGATGTCCATGAATTCGACAGCAGCATCCGAAAATACCTCGGCCTCGCCCCGGACGCCCCGCTCGCCTATACTGCCGAGCCCAAGATCGACGGCCTTTCCCTGTCGCTGCGCTATGAGGACGGCCAACTCATCCATGCCGCCACCCGGGGCGATGGCAGCACGGGCGAAAATGTCACCGCCAATGCCCGCACCATCGCAGGCCTGCCGCAAAGCCTGACCGGCGCGCCCGCGGTGCTCGAAGTGCGCGGCGAAGTCTATATGAGCCACGCCGATTTCGAAGCTCTGAACACCCGTCAGGCGGCATCCGGAGACAAGACCTTCGCTAACCCCCGCAATGCGGCCGCAGGGTCGCTCCGCCAGCTTGACGCTTTGATCACCGCCGCGCGCCCGCTGAAGTTTTTCGCCTATGCCTGGGGCGATCTCAGCGCGCCCCTGGCCGACACCCAATCCGGGGCCATCACCCGGCTCGCGGATCTGGGTTTTGACACCAACCCCCTGACAAAGCTCTGCAAATCCCCTGCGGAAATGATCGCCCATTACCGGCAGATCGAAGAGGCCCGCGCGACCCTCGGCTATGACATCGACGGGGTGGTCTACAAGGTCGACGATCTGGCGTTGCAATCCCGCCTCGGCTTCCGCTCCACCACCCCCCGCTGGGCCATCGCCCATAAATTCCCCGCCGAACTGGCCTGGACCCGGCTTGAGGCCATCGACATCCAGGTCGGCCGCACGGGCGCACTCTCCCCGGTGGCCCGCCTGCAACCGGTCACCGTCGGCGGCGTCGTGGTCTCCAATGCCACGCTTCACAACGAGGATTACATCGCCGGGCGCAGTGCGACGGGCGAGGAGATCCGGGGTGGCAAGGATATTCGCCTGGGGGATTGGGTGCAGGTCTATCGCGCGGGTGATGTGATTCCGAAAATTTCCGATGTTGACCTGTCGAAACGGAAGAAGGATTCCAAAATATTCCGATTTCCGGAAACCTGCCCGGAATGTGACAGCCAGGCGATCCGCGAGGAGGGCGACGCGGTCCGCCGCTGCACCGGCGGTCTGATCTGCCCGGCTCAGGCCGTTGAAAAGCTGAAACATTTCGTTTCCCGTGGCGCCTTCGACATCGAGGGGCTCGGTGCCAGGCAGGTGGAACAATTCTATGGGGATGGCTGGATAAAGGAGCCTTCCGATATTTTCCGATTGCGGCCCCGGTTCGCATCAGGGCTGCAACAATTGAAAAACCGCGAAGGCTGGGGCGAAAAATCCGCCGAAAACCTCTTCGATGCCATTGATGCCAAGCGCCAGATCGACTTTCACCGCTTCCTCTTCGGCCTCGGCATCCGCCATCTGGGCGAAGCCGCCGCCAAGGATCTCGCCCGCCACTTCCCCGATTGGTCGGCCCTTGCTGAGGCCGCCGACCGCGCCGCGCAGGAACCGGCCCGCAACGACCCGTCGAAAGAGGCGCTGAAGGCCAGCCCGGCCTGGGCCAGCTTTCTCGACATCGACGGGGTCGGGCGCGCGCTGACCCAATCGCTCGTCACCGCACTGGCCCAGGACCATGAACGCGCCTCGATCGACAGGCTGGCCGCCGAACTCACGATTCTCCCCCCCGAGGCCCAGTCCAATGACAGCCGCGTGGCAGGCAAGACCGTGGTCTTCACCGGAACGCTCGAAAAGATGACCCGGGCCGAAGCCAAATCCCGCGCCGAAGCGCTCGGCGCCAAGGTGTCAGGCTCGGTCTCGGCCAAGACCGATCTGCTGGTCGCGGGGCCCGGGGCCGGCTCGAAAGCCAGGAAAGCCGCCGATCTCGGCATCGAAACCCTCGACGAAGATGGCTGGCTGGCGCTGATCGGTGCCCCATGACCACCCGTCCTGAGATCCTCTTTCCCCTGTTTGCCGGCCTCGAAACCCTGCCCGGGGTGGGTGCGAAGACGGCCGCCCATTTCGCCCAGATGCAGGTCACCAGCCCCCGCGACCTGATTTTCACCCTGCCGATCTCGGGGATCGACCGCCGGATGCGCCCGACGATTCGGGGCGCAGATCTGCCCGGCGTCGTCACAACCGAAGTCACGGTGGAAGAGCACCGCCCGAACCGGGTCAAGGGCCGCCCCTACCGGGTCGAGGTTTCGGATGCCGAAACCAGCTTCCAACTGGTTTTCTTCCACGCCCGTGCCGACTACCTGCAAAAGCAACTGCCCCCTGGCGCGCGTCGGGTGATCTCGGGCAAGGCCGAACTCTTCGACAATATCGCCCAGATCGTCCATCCCGATCACATTCTCAAACCCGAGGCGGCCGGTGATCTTCCCGCCTTCGAGCCGGTTTATCCGCTGACCCAGGGGGTGAGTCAGAAGCTGATGGTCAAGGCCATCGGCGGCGCCCTGACGCGGGCCCCGCACCTCCCGGAATGGAGTGACGAAAATCTGGTGGCGCGGGAAGGCTGGCCCGATTGGGCCACTGCCATCGCCAGGGCCCATGCCCCCGAGGGCAGCGCTGATCTCGCCGCCGGTGCGCCGGCGCGCGAGCGGCTCGCCTATGATGAGGTCTTTGCGCATCAGGTGACTTTGGCCCTGGTCCGCGCCCAGGGGCGCCGCCGGGTCGGACGGGCGTCTGCTGCCACTGGCCGATTGCAATCCAAGGTGTTGAAAGCCTTGCCTTATCAACCGACCGGCGCTCAGGAGCGGGCGATCCGCGAAGTGGCCGAAGACATGGGCAAACCCCAGCGGATGAACCGGCTCCTGCAGGGCGATGTGGGGGCGGGCAAGACGCTGGTGGCGCTGATGTCGCTTCTGGTGGCCGTCGAAGCAGGCGGGCAGGGCGCGCTGATGGCGCCCACGGAAATTCTCGCCCGCCAGCATCTGGCCGGGCTGAAACCCCTGGCCGAAAGTGCCGGCGTTGTGCTCGAAAGTCTCACTGGGCGCGACAAGGGGGCGGAACGGGCGGCCAAACTGGCGGCGCTCAAATCCGGTGACATCCAGATCCTGGTGGGCACCCATGCGGTTTTTCAGAAAGACGTGGAATTTCAGGATCTTCGCCTTGCGATCATTGACGAACAGCACCGCTTCGGGGTGGCCCAGCGGATGGAGCTGGGGCGCAAGGGGCAGGCGGCGGATGTGCTGGTGATGACCGCCACCCCGATCCCACGCTCGCTCTCCTTGGCGCAATATGGCGACATGGAGATCTCGGTTCTCGACGAAAAACCGCCCGGGCGCACGCCGGTCACCACCGCTCTGGTCTCGGCCGAGCGGATGGATCAGGTGGTCGACCGGCTGCGCCAGGCGGTGGCGGAGGGACGCCAGGCCTATTGGGTCTGTCCGCTGGTCGACGAAAGCGAAGTGAGCGCCAAAACCGCCGCCGAGGCCCGGTTCAAACATCTGCGCGCGGCCCTTGGGGAAAGCGTGGTCGGCATGGTCCATGGCCAGATGCCGCCCCGGGACAAAGACGCGGCCATGGCGCGGTTTTCCGGCAATGAAACCAAGGTCTTGGTGGCCACCACCGTGATCGAGGTCGGAGTCGATGTGCCCAATGCCTCGATCATGGTCATCGAGGGGGCCGAGGGGTTCGGCCTCGCCCAATTGCACCAGCTGCGCGGCCGGGTCGGGCGCGGGGCGGCACAATCCACCTGCCTTCTGATGTACCAGACCCCGTTGTCAGACGCGGCCAAGCGGCGGTTGGAACTTTTGCGCGAAAGCGAAGACGGTTTTCGCATCGCCGAAGAGGATCTCGCCATGCGCGGCGCAGGCGATGTGCTGGGCACGGCCCAATCGGGCCTGCCCCGGTTCCGCATTGCCGATCTCGAGCATCAGACCGGGCTGATGGCCCTGGCCCAGGACGATGCGCGAAATCTGATCACCCGAGACCCGGATCTGTCGAGCCCGCGCGGGCAGGCGGTGCGCACCCTGCTTTGGCTGCTGGAGCAGGACAAGGCAATCGAAATGATTTCAGTGGGTTAACCCCTTTCGTTCCATTTTGTTCGCGTATGTTCTAAAAAAGTTCTTTACAGAACGCTCCATTTTTGAGAACAATCAGGCAACAAAACGGCCCGCTCGCCGTGTCTGACCCCGAAGAAGGATCAAGTCGATGCAGGAACTGAAAGACACTCTGAACCGCAACGCCGCCACCTTGCCCGGCGATCTGGCCGGTGTGGCCGCTCTGGTCGTGATCTTCTTCATGGGCCTCTCGCTGCCCGGATTCTTCTGAAATTCCAACTGCCTGCGGTCTGGAGTTCGGTCGTCGCATCCTGTCCCCATCAGATGTGCGCGTTGTCCCTCGCACCGGCCCTGTCCCGGGCCCGCGACCGGCGCCTTGCCAGATACGCCACTTGCCGCCGCCATCCTTGCCCGGATGTGCGGCGGTTTTTTTCAGGCGCAGGCGGCGCGTTCCGCTTCGGCCACCGCTTCCGCCGTGGCCTCCACCGCGAGAAGGATCGACGCATGGCGGTTGCGGAATTCCCGCGCCGGGATCAGCACTTCATAGCCGTCAAACGGGGCGTCGGGCACATCGCCGCCGTCCTTCAACATGGCACGCAGTTGATCACGCGCGGTTTCCACCTCGGCTTTTGTGCGTCCAATCACAACGCTACCCAGAACCGAGGCTGCAGCCTGTCCCAGCGCACAGGCCTTCACGTCCTGGCCAAAACCCGCAATCCGGCCGTCCTCCAGCACCACATCGACCGTCACCGTGGAGCCGCAAAGCGGCGAGCGCTTGCGCACACTGGCCTGAGGCGCCTCCAGCCGTTCGGTGAGGGGGATGTTCGCTGCCAATTCGAGAATGCGGCCCGAATAAAGCTTGATCAGATCGGTCTCGGCCATTGCTTTCCTTCTCCGCCGTGCCCCCTTATCTAGGGGGCCGGTTCCCTATTGGAAGGATTGGCCCATGACTTTTGATCCTGCAAGCCTGAAATACAATGACCAGGGCCTGATCCCCGCCATCGCCCAGGAGGAGGCCACCGGCGAAGTGCTGATGATGGCCTGGATGAATGTCGAAGCGGTGCGCAAGACCCTGGAAACCGGCCGGGTCACCTATTGGTCGCGGTCGCGGCAAAGCTTCTGGATCAAGGGCGAAACCTCGGGGCACACCCAGGCGCTGGTGGATTTCCGCTTTGATTGCGACAAGGATTGCCTTCTGGTGCTGGTCCGCCAGGAGGGCCCGGCCTGTCACACGGGACGGCGCAGCTGCTTTTACACTTCTGTGCGTGAAGGCGAAGAGGTGGAGTTGATGAAGCCCCTATAACCCGATCCGCGCACGGATTTCGGCGGGGGTGTCTCCCGCGTCCCGATAAAGCCGGATGGCACGGGCATCATCCCGTTTGGCAAGGCGCTTGCCCGCGTCGTCGCGGATCAGCCGGTGGTGGTGATAGGCGGGCGTCGGCAGGCCCAGCAGCTTTTGCAGCACCACATGGATCCGGGTGGCCTCGAACAGATCCTGCCCGCGCACCACATGGCTGACGCGCTGATCCGCATCATCGACCACCACCGCCAGATGATAGGCCGCCGCCATGTCGCGGCGGGCCAGAACCACATCACCGACCGACGCGACCATCCCGGTTTTCGACAGGTGCTGCGCCCCGGTTTCTCCGCCAGGGCCCGCTCCCAATTCCCTGAAGGTCAACTCTTTTTCACCGACCAGCGCACGGGCCCGCCGCATATCCAGCCGCAAGGTGACGCTGTCGGGGCGCGCGCCCTGCAAAGGCGCATCGGGGCGACAGGTGCCGGGATAGATCAGCCCGTCGGGCCCAAAGGCCGACGCGCCCTCCTGGGGCGCTGCGGCGGCGGCGCGAATGTCCCGGCGATTGCAGATGCAGGGATAAAGCAACCCCATCGCCCAAAGCCGGTCGAGTGCGGCCCCATAGGCCGCTCCCCGTTCCGACTGGCGCATCACCGGCCCCTCCCAGTCGATGCCGAGCCAGCGCAGATCCTGCTCGATCAACGCCTCCCATTCGGGCCGGGCCCGGCTCTGGTCAATATCCTCGATCCGCAAGAGAAACGCGCCGCCCGCCGCCTGGGCCATCCCATGGGCCAGAAGCGCCGAATAGGCATGGCCCAGATGCAAAGGGCCGGTGGGCGAAGGCGCAAACCGGGTTCTCAAGTCCGCTTCAGCACATAGATGGTCGAGCCGATCTCTTTCGCGGGCAGATGGGGCCCATGCTCTTCGAACACCAATTCCATATCCGGGCGCAGACACACCCGGTCGAGCGCATCGGTATAGCCGCGATCCGCAAGCGTCGCGTCATTGTAGGAAAAGCCCAGAAGATTGCCCGGCGCCATGGCCTCGACCAGCATTTCCAGCGTTTCGGGCGGTGCCGCACCGAGAGAGACCACACCACAGGCCGCAATCGCCGGATAATCGCCCGCGCCGATATGGCCCAGACTGCCCGGCTCCCCGCGCCAGACCTGCCGATAACAGCCCCGCGCCTCCGCCTGGGCCAGCATTTCGGGCGTGATATCCGTGCCGTCGATCACCTGAAAGCCGACAGCGGCCAGCGCCATGCCGGAAAGCCCGGTGCCACAGCCGAAATCAAGCACGCCCTTTTCCACATTGGCCCCCGACAGCCGCAGGGCCAAAGCCAGCCGGGGCGGGGTGGCATAGCCCCATTCGCCCACATCCCTGTCGTAATCGGAGGCCCAGTTGCGATAGATCTCCCGGGTTTCCTCAAGGCTGTGGCGGGTCCAGAGCTGGTCGGTGGGATTTTTGTCCATGGGCGAAGTTTACCGCAACGGCATCACGCCGCAACCGCTGCGGCACCGAGCCAGCCCAGCCAATCGGCCTTGGCGCGGTCGGTATAGGCCTTGTAGCGGTCCTTGCGGTTGCGCCGCCCGCCCTTGGCGTCAATCGGCGGAAACAGCCCGAAATTCACATTCATCGGCTGGAAGGTCTTGGCTTCGGCGCCGCCGGTGATGTGATGGATAAGCGCGCCGGTGGCGGTGGTCTGGGGCAGGGACGCCAAGGGCCGACCCGCCATCTCCGCCACCGCCAGCCGTCCGGCGAGAAGCCCCATGGCCGCACTTTCCACATAGCCTTCAACTCCGGTGAGCTGACCGGCAAAGCGGATATGGGGTTTCGACTTCAGCCGCATCTGATCATCGAGCAGCAGCGGCGAATTCAGGAATGTGTTGCGATGGATGCCGCCCAGACGGGCGAAACTGGCATCTTCCAATCCCGGAATCATTTTGAAAACAGAAGTTTGTGCACCATATTTCATCTTGGTCTGAAAGCCCACGATGTTCAGCAGCGTGCCCAGCTTGTTGTCCCGGCGCAATTGCACCACCGCATAGGGTTTGACATCCGGCGCATGGGGGTTGGTCAGCCCGACCGGCTTCATCGGACCAAATCGCAGGGTTTCCCGCCCGCGCTCCGCCATCACCTCGATCGGCAGGCAACCGTCGAAATAGCCCGCTGTTTCGCCGTCGTGAAACTCGGTCTTTTCGGCGGCCAGAAGCGCATCAATGAACGCCTCATATTGATCGCGGTCCATCGGACAGTTGATATAGGCCTTCTGTTCCTCTTCGGTCTCGCCCTTGTCATAGCGCGATTGCGCCCAGGCGACCGACATATCGATGCTCTCGGCATAGACAATCGGCGCGATGGCATCGAAAAACGCCAGCGCCGTCTTGCCGGTCTCGGCCCCGATGGCCGCGCCGAGCGCGCCGGAGGTCAAGGGCCCGGTGGCGATGATCCACTGGCCATCCTCGGGCAGGGCGGTGATCTCGGCCCGGTCCAGCGAGATCCGCGGATGGGCCATCAGTCGCGCGGTGACCGCCTCGGAAAATCCTTCACGATCAACGGCCAAGGCCCCGCCCGCGGGCAGGCGATGGGCATCGGCCATCGCCATGATCAACCCGCCCGCCTGGCGCATTTCCCAATGCAATAGCCCCACCGCATTGGCTTCGTCATCATCGGAACGGAAGGAATTCGAGCAGACCATCTCGGCCAGCTTGTCGGTCTGATGGGCAAAGGTGCCCTGCAGCGGGCGCATCTCGTGGATCACCACGTCGCGCCCGGCCTCGGCGGCCTGCCAGGCGGCCTCGGAGCCCGCAAGCCCGCCGCCCACGATATGAAGTGTCTCGGTCATGGGGGGCGTGTAGCCCCCGGCGGCCGGTTTGAAAAGGGATCAGGCCTCGCGGGCGATGTCGAAATCTTCCCGGAACCGGGAGATCACCCGGTGTTTCGGCGGTTCGGGCAGCATCTGCGGGGTGGAGACGATCTTCTGCACATGGGAATGGGGGATCGGCTCGGCCGCCGCGCCGTCTTGTGGTGCCCTCTGTCGGCTCTGCCCGACACCCGCGGTCATCAACAAACCACCGATCAGCGCCAGATCGCGCCAGAACCCGGCCAGATCGCCTGAGGAAAACATCGTCAGGTAGCTGGCCCAGAACAGGGTGAGTGCCAGGATCAGCGCCGCCGGGCGTCGCCAGACCCCGAAGAGCACCAATGCGGACAGGGCGACCACCAGGCCGCTGGTCAGAATGGTGGCGTCGGGTTGCGACAGAAGCGGGGACAGCAGAAAGGAGAGGTCGGCCCCTTTGATCAACCCCAGGGCGAGCGCCACGAAATAGGACAGAATCAAGACGCGGGTGAGATGGGAGGCAGCAAATGCCTGAGAAGATGTGTCACGCAAGGATTTGGTCCTCGGGTTATTTTAGCAGCGAGCGGCGCAGGAAAATCAACAGCATGCGCCTGAATACGTGATGTTTCGCGAGCAGAAACAAAATCTGATTCCCATAGCACTAGGGCAGAAATGTGGCAGCATTTGCGAATGGGCGCCGTCCTGCGCGGCCATGCCACAGGTCTTACCAAAGTCCGCGTCTGAGAAGCGGTGCCATCGGGTCGACGGGGCGGAACGGACGTCGGGTCGGCTGGATTCCGCCCGTCTGCCCAAGGCGCAAGGTCACCCCCAGCCCGACGCGGGTGTCCGCCGACACACCATCGCGCCCGCTGAGCCCGCCGTGGCTGAGACTGGCATAAAGCCCCCAGCGCGCACCCTCGGGGCTGTAGTCGAGCCTGAGTGCCGTCTCATGGGACAGGGCGCGCAATCCCGGTTCGTCGAACTCCACCAGGTCCAGCGAGGCGGTGAGAGACAGGTCCGGCGTCACCCCATGGTGGAGCGCGGCCCCCGCAAAGAGGAAATCCAGCCCGTCGCTGGCCGCGCCAATCCCCGCCTGTGCCTCGACCGAAGTGGCCGCCCCCAGGGACAAAAGCGCCTCGGCGCCGAGCGCGCCATAGGTCATCGCGCGTCCGTCCACATCGCCCAACTGGGCAAAAAGCCCGTATTTCCGGCTGTCCTTCGGGCCCATGTAGAGATGGGCCGCCACCACGCCGGTGCCGCCCGATGGGGTGTCGAAAAACCTCAGATCGCCCTGAAACCCGTGCACCCCGGTCACGGCCACATCGAGTTGCAGATGGGCCGAACTGCGGGCCGTTCCGCCTTCGTCGTCGGTGGCTCCGAAGGACAGTAGGGCGCCGGTGATGCCCAGGTCGGATGGGGTGAGAGAGGATTGCGCCACAGCAGGCGCGGCCATGGCAATGGCCAGGAGGGAGACAAGAACAGGATGCACGGGTTACTCTCCACAGCGTCGCCCCCACCGGCCGCATTCTTTTTGATGCAAATTCTCTGAAATCGAAAGATGAACCGTTTCAGAAGGTTAACCCGTCCGGTTCGGTTTTTAACAGGCGCTAAGAACCGCGCCTGTCCTTTACATTAGGTGGTTAACCCGGGCTCAGTTTTCCTCGGCCCCGGTCTCCTCCTCGTCATCCTGTTCGGCGATCCAGGCCACCGAGACCACTTCTTCGCCTTTCGACGTGTTGAACACCTTGACCCCGCCGGCCGAGCGCGAGCGGAAGGAAATGCCCTCGATCGGCACCCGGATCGACTGGCCTGTGGAGGTGGCGAGCATGATCTGATCCGCCGGATCCACCGGGAAGGAGGCGACAAGTGCGCCGCCGCGCATGGCTTTGTCCATCGCCATGACGCCCTGGCCGCCGCGTCCGCGCACCGGATAATCATGGCTCGACGACAGCTTGCCTGCACCGCCCGACGTGATCGTCAGGATCAGGTCTTCGGAGGCCGACATGATCGCATAGCGTTCGGTCGAAAGCTGGCCTTCGGCGACGCTCTCCTCTTCCTCCTCGACCTCTTCCTCGGGGGCGCCCGCCATCAGGCGACGCTGTTTGAGGAAGGCGGCCCGTTCGGCCGGGTCCGCTTCGAAATGCCGGATGATCGACATCGACACGACAGAATCGCCACCCGCCAGCTTGATCCCCCGCACGCCGGTGGAATCGCGGCCCTTGAAGACCCGCACTTCCGTGGTCGGGAAACGGATCGCGCGACCCGCGGCGGTCACCAGCATCACATCATCATCTTCTGTGCAAATACGGGCATTTACGAGGCGAACTTCATCCGGCAATTTCATCGCGATCTTGCCGTTGGATTTCACATTGGTGAAATCCGACAGGGCGTTTCGGCGGACATCGCCCTGGGTGGTCGCGAAGAAGATATGCAGCTGATCCCATTCCTTTTCGTCCCGATCGACCGGCATGATCGCCGCGATCGAAACGCCGGTGGGAATCGGCAGGATATTGACGATGGCTTTGCCGCGCGAGGTCCGTCCGCCCAGGGGCAGGCGCCAGGTCTTGAGCTTGTAGACCATACCGTCGGTCGTGAAGAAAAGAAGCTGGGTGTGAGTGTTGGCCACAAAGAGCGTGGTCACCACATCATCTTCCTTCAGCGCGCCGCCCGACAGACCCTTGCCGCCGCGCTTCTGGGCGCGGAACTCGGCCAGAGCGGTGCGCTTGATATAGCCGCCCTGGGTGACCGTCACGACCATGTCTTCGCGCTCGATCAGATCCTCGTCGTCCATATCGCCGGCCCAGTCGACGATCTCCGACCGGCGCGGCACTGCAAACTGCTCCCGCACCTCGCGCAACTCATGGGAAATGATTCCCATGATCCGCTCGCGCGAAGACAGAATATCCAAGTAATCCTTGATCTTTGCGGCGAGTTCTTCAAGTTCGTCGGTGACCTCTTTCACCCCGATCTGGGTCAGCCGCTGCAGCCGCAGATCGAGGATCGCGCGGGCCTGGGTCTCGCTCAGATTATAGGTGCCATCGTCGTTCATCGTATGGGTCGGATCATCGATCAGACGGATGTAATCGGCGATGTCGGCGGCAGGCCAGCGGCGCTCCATCAGTTTCGCGCGCGCTTCGGCCGCATCGGCAGAGGCGCGGATCGTGGCCACCACTTCATCCACATTCGAAACGGCAACGGCAAGACCACAGAGGATATGGCTCCGCTCCCGCGCCTTGCGCAGTTCATAGGCCGTCCGACGTGCAACAACTTCCTCCCGGAAGTCTATGAAATTCGTCAGAAAATCGCGAAGCGTGAGCTGCTCCGGGCGGCCGCCGTTCAAGGCCAGCATATTGCAGCCAAACGAGGTCTGCATCGGCGTGAACCGGTAAAGCTGGTTCAGCACCACATCGGGGGTTGCATCGCGCTTGAGCTCGATCACCACCCGCACGCCGATCCGGTCGCTTTCATCGGCCACGCCCGAGATGCCTTCCAGCTTCTTGTCGCGCACCAGTTCGGCGATCTTCTCGATCATCGAGGCCTTGTTCACCTGGTAGGGAATTTCATCAAGGATAATCGCATAGCGGTCCTTGCGGATCTCTTCCACCCTGGTCTTGGCGCGGATGATCACGCTGCCGCGCCCTTCCATATAGGCCTTGCGCGCCCCGCCACGGCCCAGGATCACGCCGCCCGTGGGGAAATCCGGGGCAGGCACGATTTCGATCAGGCGTTCGGTCGAAAGATCCGGATCCTCGATCAGCGCCAGGGTGGCATCGACCACTTCGCCCAGATTATGGGGCGGAATATTAGTCGCCATGCCAACGGCAATCCCGCCGGCCCCATTGACCAGCATGTTCGGAAAGCGCGCGGGCAGAACCGTGGGTTCCTGATCTTTGCCGTCATAATTGTCAGCAAAATCAACGGTATCTTTCTCGATATCCGCCAGAAGTGCCGCCGCGGGTTTGTCCATCCGCACTTCGGTGTAGCGCATGGCCGCCGGGTTGTCCCCGTCCATGGAGCCGAAGTTGCCCTGACCATCCAAAAGCGGCAGCGACATGGAAAACGGCTGCGCCATCCGCACCAGCGCGTCATAGATCGCGCCGTCCCCATGGGGGTGATATTTCCCCATCGTGTCGCCCACCGGCCGCGCCGATTTGCGATAAGCCTTGTCATGGGTGTTGCTGGTCTCATGCATCGCATAAAGGATGCGCCGATGGACCGGTTTCAGCCCGTCGCGCAGGTCGGGAATGGCACGGCTGACGATGACCGACATGGCATAGTCGAGATAGGAGGTCCGCATCTCATCTTCGATGGAGACGCTGGGACCGTCATACTTCGGAGCCTCTGGCGGAGTTTCGTCTTGGTTTTCAGGCGGTTCTGGGGTGTCGTTCACTCTTTGCTCGCTTTTTCGTCACGACCCATATCTGGTTGTTCCACCTTATCAGACCGCAAGGATTGGGTGCAATGCCGTTCCGCATGGATCACGGAGATTATCATTGGCGGGGCGGAAGGCCGCGCGCTACTCTTGCGGTGAGCGAAGGAGGGGATGCGATGCGAAACCTTGTTGCGATCGTCTTTTATCTGGCCTTAACCGGGCTGTCCCTGGCGGAAGGCGCGGCAGATCTGGCCCGCAATGCGCAATCGCTCCACCAATTTGGCATGAGCCTCGAGGGCCCTGCACGGACCTCTGTTCTCGCCGATGTGCGCCGCATTCTGGACCGTGTGCTGGTCGAGCACCCGACCTCCCGGGAGGCGGCGACGATCCGGGCGCGGGGGCGTCTTGGGGGTTTGGATCTGGCGACCCTCTATGATCCTTCCCCGTCGCCTGCCCAGGATTTGCCCCCGGGCACCGGGTTCCTTTCGGGTGGCCCATCACAGGGCACAGCCGGAGCGGTGGATCCAAAGGAGCGGCTGAAGGCGGTGCAGGCGGCATTGAATGACCGGGGCTGCAAGGCCGGGGCGCCTGACGGTGTGGCGGGGCGGAAGACCACGCGGGGCTATGAGGCGTTCCTGCGGGAAAAAGGGTTGAAGAAAGGCGAGTACACCATTGATAGTGAAGCATTCTGGTCCGTTCTTCAGGGGTCTTCGGGCACCGTGTGCGAAACCATGCCTGCGGTGCCGGTGACGATGGCGACGATCAAGGGAAATTGGGCCTTTACGCTGAAATGCGGTCGCAAGACCCGCCATCCGGGGCTGAAAGTGTCCGGGGTCTTTTCGGTCCAGCCTGCCGGAGGCAATCGTTGGACGGGCCGGTTCAGTCGCAGCGACGGAGCGCGGGGCCGGTGGACGGGCAAGCTTGCCGGTCGGAAGCTGACTTTCCTGAGCGGATCGCGGGTGGACGGATTCGGGATCGTTGCCGAAGACGCCTACGTCATGCATGGTCGGGGCTCCAACGGCTGCGGGTTTTCGGCGCGCAAGCGCTAGGGGCAGTTTAACCTTTGCCCTTTTGACAGTGCCTTTTTGCGGCGCTGCTCTTGGTGCATTTTGGAGTTGAAGTCTATGCGTTATATTTCTGTAATTGCTATCTATTTCGCGCTGATTAACAGCGCATGGTCTCAAAATGCCAGCGATCTGGCGGGAAATGCGATTAACCTTAATTCCTATGGGGTGAGCCTCGAAGGCAGCGGCCGGAAAGCGGTGCTGGGCGATGTGCGGCGCATTCTGGACCGGGTGGTCGCGGAATATCCGACCTCTCCGGAAGCCGAGATCATCCGGTCAGGCGGATCCCTGGTCGGGTTGAATGTCGCGGCGCTTGATGCGGAACTCGCCGGGCAGGCGTCGGTGCCTCAGGCGATGGCGCCCGAAGGGCTGATGGCGGGAGATGCGCCTGCGCCCGCGCCCGGCCCGGTGCCGCTGGCGCCGCTTGATGCCAGGGAGCGGATGCGGTTGGTGCAGGCAGCGCTCAATGAGAGAGGGTGCAAGACGGGGACGCCCGATGGGGTGCCGGGGCGCAAGACGACCCGAGGCTACCAGGCCTTCCTGAAGAAGATGAACTTGAATAACGCCTCGCATCCTCTTGAAAGCGAAGCGTTCTGGAAGGTTCTTATGTCGGCGCGCGGTGAGATTTGCGAGGCCCCGCCCGTGGTGCCTGTATCGGCCCGGCATATTCCCGGCAAATGGAGCTACACCGCCCGGTGCGGGAAAGAGTCAAAGGCGCCGGGGCTGCGGGTGTCCGGGGTGCTGACCCTCAGTCACCTGGGCAACAACAGTTTCAAGGGCAATCTGGTCAACAGCCAGGGATTGCGCGCCCGGGTCACCGGTCGGCTCTCCGGGCGCAGGGTGTCACTCAATGCCTATTTCGGTTTTCTGCTGGGCAATGTGAAAGCCTCCGGAAGAGTGGCCGATGACGCCTATGTGGTCCATGGGCGGGACAGCAACCGCTGCCGGTTCACCGCCCGCAAACGCTGACCCCTTATGGTTGACGCGATTTTAACCCTTCTGCCGCTCACTCGAAGGGCGGGGCGCAGAGAAAGGCGGCGATCATGCCATCAGAAACCGAGCTTTTGTTGAAAGGATATGGGCTGACGACGGCGGAATTCTTCTACCACATGCCTGATCACATCCATGTGCTGAATTCCTTTGTCTGGCAGGATTACGACCTCGCCCCCGATCATCCCCGGCTGTTCAAATTCGTCGCCTACTGGCAGCGCGAGATCGAAGGCCCGCTGCATTCCGTGCGGTTCGTCCATCGCAAGGAGCTGTCACCGGGTGAATGGCGCCACGTGACCGGCGAATTCACCCTTCATTAGTGCGGATCGCCTGTAGCCAAAGGGCTGCGAAAGCCAGCGAGGCAAAGACGTTCCAGGTGGCCATGGACAGTCCCAGCACCGGATCGGCCCAGGCGACCTCGTCACAGCGGATGATCGCCACCGGCATCTCCGTCGACAGAAGATCCGAGCCCGACATGCCCGAAAGCGCGCCGGCATTTCCGGAACAGGAGGACGGCCCCTCCCAGAACCCGCGTTCGACGCCGGTGTGATAGGCGCCGAGAGCAGCGGCCACCAGGGCCGACAGCAGCCCGGCAAGCCCGAGAAGCGTCAGCGGCCCGAGGACCAGCACCAGCCCGCCCAGCGCAATGGCGGCGGCATGGGGCCAGCGTTGCCAGAGACAGAGCTTGCAGGGCGCAAAGCCCAGCGCCTGAAAAATGAAGGCGCCGATGAGAATGGCGAGGGAGCCGAAAGCGGCCAGAAGCATGAGGTTGCGTGAGGTCAAAGGCCGAGCCATCCCTTTATCAAACTTGCGAGTGTCGCGCCGGCAAATAGCAAGGTCGCGATCCAGACCGATCCTATCACCGATCCTGCCAGAACGAGAAGGCCGTCGCGTTGCAACAACCCCATGGCGACAAGAACAACGGCAAATCCCGGGACTGTGTTTGTCCCCGGCAGCGGCACCAGGATGGAGGCGCTGAACAGCACCAGGGCCACCCCGACAATGCGGTCGATCGGGGGGCGTGTCAGTCCACCAAGGCGGGGGCGGCTCAATGCCTCGACCTTTTCGAGCCAGGGTCTGGCCCGGCTCGCAAGATTGTGCAGGGAGGATGTGGTCACCTCCCGGGCCCCGAGCCGCCCAGGCAGCCAAGGCGATGTGCGCCCCAGGAGAATCTGGGCCGAGACGAACATCAGCGGCAGGGACACGATCTGCGGGATGCCATAGAGCAACGGAATGCAGCAGGGCAGCGCCAGGATCAGCAGAAACAGACCGAACGCCCGTTCGTGAAGTTGCGCCAGGATCCAGTCCAGAGTGACCGATGACCCCTCGGCGTCTTCGGCCAGTTGGGAAAGCCGACGCGAGATCGGTGTATCCCCATGGGATTGGGCGTCCATGCGGGCGTCTCCTGTTAGATGCACGATTGCGCAGATCGGCCTACCAAACCGGCGACGCGCGCACCACAGGACATTTTTTCCGTTTCGGCGGCCGGGGCAATAAAACCACGAACCGCGTGCCTGGTTGCGCCACTTTGGTCGTCGCGTTCCGGTGCGCGGCCTTCAGGCCATGGCGCGGCGCGGGCCGGCGCGGCTGAGAAGAAAGAGCGCGATGGCGATGTTCATCGCGTTCCACCCCAGCCCGTTCCAGATCGCGGCGGCATAGCTGGCGGTCAGGTCATAGAGCCAGCCTGCCATCCAGCCGCCCAGCGCCATGCCCATCACCGTCGCGCCGATCACGATGCCCACGCGGCGCCCGGCCTCGTCGGGGGTCATGTATTCGCGCACCACGATGGCATAGCTGGGCACGATGCCGCCCTGGGAGAGGCCGAAGACGAGCGCGATCACGTAAAGCGATGTCATGCTGCCTTCGAGCAGAAAGAGGCTGAGCGCCATCATCTGCAGGCTGCCGGAGAGAAAGAGGGTCACCAGCCCGCCGAACCGGTCGGCAAAGCCGCCGAAGAAGACCCGGGACACGACGCCGCCGGCCAGCATCAGCGACAGCATGCCGGCTCCGGCCGCCGCCCCATAGCCGCGATCGACGCAAAGGGCCACGATATGGACCTGGGGCATGGCCATGGCCACGCAACAGCTGACCCCGGCGAGCATCAGCAGGCTTTGCAGCACCATGGGGGACAGCCCGGTTTCGGCGGCATTGGCGGCGGCGAGGTGGCGGGCACGGGCGGTGGAGGCCGCGTCGATCCTGCGGCGCAGAAGCGCTGCACCGGGCAAAAGCACCGTAATCGTGACGATGGCGAGCATCAGATAGGCGCCGCGCCAGCCGTGATCGGCCATCACATAGGCGATGATCGGCGGCCAGAGCGTGCCCGAGAGATAATTGCCGCTGGCCACCACCGCGACCGCAATGCCGCGGCGTTTGAGAAACCAGAGCGAGACATCGGCGATGAGCGGGCCGAAACAGGCCGCAGCCCCGAGCCCCATGAAGGCATGAAGCGCCGAGACCACCACAAGGTGGGTCGAAAGCGTGGAGGCGGCAAAGCCGAAGGCGAGCGCCAGGGCCGAGACCGCGAGGAGCGGCGCCATGCCCCAGCGGTCGACCGCGGGACCGAGCAGCAGATTGCCCAGGGCGAAGCCGGTCATGGTGACGATATAGGGCAGGGCGATTTCGCCCCGGGACACCCCGAAATCCGCCTGCATGTCGGGCAGTACCACGATGGTCGCCCAAAGTCCGATGGAGCCGACCATCGACAGGGCGAGGGAAATCCCCAGCCGGGCCCATGAATAGGCGCTGTCGTGCTGGGTGCCGGTCACAGGCGCGGTCGCTCAGATGGCGAGGCGGCCCGCCTGGGCGCCCCGCTCACGATAGGGGGTGGTGTTGTATTGGGCGCGGTAGCATTTGGAGAAATGCGACGGCGAGGCAAAGCCGCAGGCCAGAGCCACATTGATCACGCTCATGTCGGTCTGCATCAGAAGGTTGCGCGCCTTCTGCAGGCGCAGTTCCATGTAATAGCGTTTCGGCGAGCGGTTCAGGTAGCGGCGAAACAGCCGTTCGAGCTGCCGGGTGTACATGTCCACCTCCTTGGCCAGAAGCGAGGGGCTTTTCGGTTCCTCGATATAGTTCTCCATCATCTGGATCACGCTCGAAAGCTTCGGATGGCGCACCCCGATCCGGGTCGGCACCGACAACCGCTGGGTGTCCTGATCGGTGCGGATCGTGGTGTAGATCAGCTGATCGGCCACCGCACCTGCCAGTTCCTCCCCGTGGTCGTCGGCAATGAATTTGAGCATCAGATCGATCGAGGCGGTGCCGCCGGCGGTGGTGAAGGTCTTGCCGTCCACCACGAAGACCGATTTGGTCAGTTCCACCTCTTCGAATTCCTCGACGAAACTGTCCTGGTTCTCCCAGTGGATTGTCGCCTTCTTTCCATCGAGCAGCCCGGCTTTGGCCAGCGAATAGCCGGCGGTGCAAAGCCCGCCCATGGCGACCCCGCGCCGGGCGGTTTTGCGCATCCAGTTCAGCACCGGCTTGGTGGTGGCCTTGGCCACATCGACGCCGCCGCAGATCACCACCGTGTCGCCGCGCGCCACATCCTCAAGATCGCCATCGAGCCTGAAGGCGGTCCCGGCCGAGCATTCCGCCACCTCGCCGCCTTCGCCGATCACCCGCCATTCATAGAGCGGCTGATCGGCCATCCTGTTGGCAAGCCGCAGACTTTCCACCGCACAGGAGTAGCACAGAAGGGTGAATTGATCGAGCAGGACGAAGACGAAACGCCGGGGCGCGTCGGGGGCTTCGACGTCGATGGTTTGCGTGGGATGCTGCGCCATGGCGGTCCTTCGTACCGACGCGAGTCGGGGTCTGTTTCAAATTGACGGAACACGAAATTGGGAGGCGGGACAATCGGTGTAACGCACTTTTGCGCCAGTTTTTCCAGCCGCAGTGCAGCATCCTTTTGCGCCTGCGGCGCAAATCTCAGTTTCCCCTTGTCAGGCCCGTCCCGGCTTTCTAACGTTTCGCCACGGGGTCGCGCATTCTGTGGGGGAATGCGATGTTACTCTGCGCAATAGCCATCATCGAGTTTGACGACATCACCCCGGGGGGGCAGCCCCGGCCGCTCTGTGGCGTCATCGGCGCCGCACGACCCTATCTGATCTCGACCCAGGCCAGCCTGATCCCGATCTTCGTCGAAGATGAAGACGGCAGTTTCGAAACATGGCGCAGGGATCCCCGGGGTGTTTGCCGCGGACAGATCGCCGAACCGGTGGTGGTCAACGGCACCAGCTACGGCCCCGCCACCGCCTGCGGCGCGCCCACGGACCGGATCGCCCTGCAAAGCGCTTTTGTCACCACCGCAGGCGAGACCTATTTCGTGGTGCGGATCAGCGGCCGGAACGTGGGCATCACCGGCCCCCGGCTGCCGCGACCGGGCCAGCATTTCACCATCGCGGACCCGCCGATCCGCCTCCACAGTTGATCCCCGCCCGGGCATTTCCCCCATCAACTCAATTGCGGTTTTCATTGTTTCCCTTGCGGCGTATAACGCGGCCTCGCAATCACCTTTGTGAGGATAGAAAGATGAGCGATTGGCAAAAAGACGCATGGCGGTCCAAACCCCGGGTGCAGATGCCCGACTATCTGGACGCCGACCGTTTGAACGCGGTCGAGGCGCAGCTTGGCAAGTATCCTCCGCTGGTTTTTGCCGGGGAGGCCCGGTCGCTGAAGGCGCAATTGGCCGCCGCATCGCGGGGCGAGGCTTTCCTGCTGCAGGGCGGCGATTGTGCCGAGAGCTTTGCCGAATTCAGCGCTGACAACATTCGCGACACGTTCAAGGTGCTGCTGCAGATGGCGGTGGTGCTGACCTATGGCGCCAAGGTGCCGGTGGTGAAGGTGGGTCGCATGGCCGGGCAGTTCGCCAAGCCGCGCTCGGCGCCGACCGAGACGGTGAATGGGGTGGAACTGCCGAGCTACCGGGGCGACATCATCAACGAGCTGGACTTCACCGAAGTGGCCCGTGTGCCGGCACCGGAGAAGATGCTTCAGGCCTATACCCAGGCCGCCGCGACGCTGAACCTGCTGCGCGCGTTTTCGACCGGCGGTTTTGCCGATATTCACAATGTGCACAGCTGGACCCTGGGCTTCACCGATGGGGCCGAGGCGGAGCAGTATCGCGATATTGCGGGCCGCATTCAGGACACGCTCGATTTCATGAAGGCGGCGGGCATGACGGCGGAAACCGCCCATGAGCTGGGTTCGGTGGAGTTCTACACCTCCCACGAGGCGCTTTTGCTGGAATATGAAGAGGCGCTGACTCGCGTCGATTCCACCTCCGGCCAATGGGTCGCGGGCTCGGGCCACATGATCTGGATCGGCGACCGGACACGCCAGCCCGATGGCGCTCATGTGGAATTCGCCCGCGGCGTGCTGAACCCGATCGGCCTCAAATGCGGCCCCTCGACCAGTGCGGACGATCTCAAGGTGCTGATGGCGAAGCTGAACCCGGAGAACGAGGAAGGGCGTCTGACCCTGATCGCGCGCTTTGGTGCCGGCTCCGTGGGCGAGCATCTGCCGCGTCTGATCAAGGCGGTGAAGGAAGAGGGCGCCAATGTGGTCTGGTCCTGCGATGCGATGCACGGCAACACGATCAAATCGTCCACCGGCTACAAGACCCGGCCTTTCGATTCGGTGCTGCGCGAAGTGCGCGAGTTCTTCCAGGTCCATGCCGCCGAAGGCACGATCCCCGGGGGCGTGCATTTCGAGATGACCGGCCAGGACGTGACCGAATGCACCGGCGGCGTGCGCGCGGTGTCGGACGAGGATCTGTCGGCCCGCTACCACACCGCCTGCGACCCGCGTCTGAACGCCAGCCAGTCGCTGGAACTGGCGTTCCTCGTGGCCGAGGAACTGTCGGCGCGGCGCAATTGCCGCGCCCAGGCGGCTGCGGTCTGAGCAAACCAGCGGGCGGCGCGATCCCGCGCCGCCCTGCGCTGTCCTGACGCGCTGCGCCCGGGAAACGGAGCGCCTATCTAGCGGACATGACCCACTTTCCACCCCCTCCGAAATTGCCCCCGCGCACCGGCCCGTTCCGCCGGGTGCCGCCTGCCGTCTTTCCCGCCGTCCTTGGTCTTCTGGGCCTTGTGGTGGCCTGGACCCATGGGGTCCGTGTATTCGGTCTGCCGTCGGGGCTGGTGGAGATGGTGGAGGGGATGGTATTCCTGATCTATCTCTTTTTTGCAGTGGCTTACGGCGTGAAGTTTATCCTGCGTCCATGGGCGGCGATTGAGGATCTGAACACCCTGCCGGGGCGCACCGGGCTCGCGGCCATGGCGATCGGCGCGCTGGTTCTGGCCGGGTTGATGGTGCCGCGGTCCACCGCGCTGGCCTGGGGGTTTCTGGTGTTCGGAACCGGGGTTCTGAGCGCGATTGTGGCCTATGTGTCCTGGCATCGGGTGCGGGGCACGGACCAGGCCGGTCCGCCGACGCCGGCGCTGCATCTGGTCTATGTGGGCTATGTGCTGATCCCGACCTCGGCCGTGGCGCTTGGCCTGGCGGCCCCGCTGATCGAGGGGGTGCTGGTCTATTCCTGTCTTGCTGCGCTGGGGATCTATGTTTTCACCTTCCGTCCGCTGCTGACCGGGGCGGGGTTGCCGCCGCTGCGACCGCTTCACGGGGTGCATCTGGCGCCGCCGGGCTTTCTGACCGTGGGGGCGGTGCTGTCCGGACACGAAAATCTGGCGACGATCACCGTGATCTGGGGCGGGGCGGTGGCCGCGCTTCTGGTCTGGCGCGCGCGCTGGCTGACCGAGGGCGGGTTCAGCGGGTTCTGGAGCGCCTTCACCTTTCCCGCCACCGCCTATGTCTCGGCGCTGCTGCTTTATGGAGAGGCCACCGGGTCTGCCGTGGCGCAATCCCTGGGCGGTGTGGCGCTGGTGGCGGTGACGCTCTATCTGCCGGTGATCGTGTGGAAAATCCTCAACCTCTGGGCCAAGGGCACGCTGGCGGTGAAAACCAACGCCTCGATTGCCTGAACCGGACCGCCTGCCCGCAGGATTTTGCCCTTCGGGGCAGATATGGGGGTTTCCACCCTGTCCAACACATGCAATAGGGAGGCGTCAAACGAACCCGTCCAAGGAGACCACCCATGGAGATTCGTGAGGCACTCACGTTCGATGATGTTTTGCTGGTGCCGGGGGCTTCCAAAGTGTTGCCGTCCGATGCCGATACCCGTTCGCGGGCGACCCGCGATATCGAGTTGAACATCCCGCTGATGTCCTCGGCCATGGATACGGTGACCGAGGCGCGCATGGCGATCACCATGGCGCAGGCCGGCGGGATAGGCGTTCTGCACCGCAATCTGGACATCGAGGAACAGGCCCGCCAGGTGCGCCGGGTCAAGCGCTTCGTCTCCGGCGTGGTCTACAGCCCGATCACCCTGACCCCGGATCAGACCCTGGCGGATGCCAAGGCGCTGCAGGAGCGGTATCGGGTCACCGGTTTTCCGGTGGTGGATGCGGCGGGCCGGGTGCTGGGCATCGTGACCAACCGCGACATGCGGTTTGCCGAGGATGACCGCACGCCGGTGTCGGTGATGATGACCTCGGACGATCTGGCGATCCTGACCGAGCCGGCCGATCTTGACGAGGCGCGCAGCCTGATGAAGGCGCGGAGAATTGAGAAACTTCTGGTGACCGATGGTCAGAACAAGCTGACCGGGCTTTTGACCCTGAAGGACAGCGAGCAGGCGGTGCTGAACCCGATGGCCTGCAAGGATGCTTTGGGGCGTCTGCGGGTGGCTGCGGCGACCACCGTTGGCGATGCGGGGTTTGAACGCTCCGAAGCGCTGGTGGATGCGGGCGTCGATATCGTGGTGATCGACACCGCCCATGGCCATTCCGAAGGGGTCGCAAAAGCGGTGGAACGGGCGAAAAAGCTGTCCAATGAGGTGCAGATCATCGCCGGCAATGTCGCCACGGGCGAGGCCACGAAGGCGCTGATCGATGCTGGCGCCGATGCGGTCAAGGTCGGGATCGGGCCCGGCTCGATCTGCACCACGCGGATGGTCGCGGGGGTCGGTGTGCCGCAATTGACCGCGATCATGGATTGTGCGCGCGATGCCGGTGATGTGCCGGTGATTGCCGATGGCGGCATCAAGTTTTCGGGCGATTTCGCCAAGGCGATTGCCGCCGGTGCCTCCTGTGCCATGGTCGGTTCGATGATCGCGGGCACCGATGAAAGCCCCGGAGAAGTCATTTTGTATCAAGGGCGTAGCTTCAAAAGCTACCGGGGTATGGGCAGCCTGGGCGCGATGGCGCGCGGCTCGGCCGACCGGTATTTTCAGAAAGATGCAGCAAGCGACAAGCTGGTGCCTGAAGGGATCGAAGGGCAGGTGCCCTACAAGGGGTCGGCCAATGCGGTGGTCCATCAGCTGATTGGCGGTCTGCGTGCCGCCATGGGCTACACGGGCAATGAAACCATTGAAACCATGCGGAAAAATTGCAATTTCGTGCGGATCACCGGCGCCGGGCTCAAGGAAAGCCACGTCCATGACGTCCAGATAACACGGGAAAGCCCCAATTACCGCCTAGGCAGTTGAGCAAATTGTCAAAATTTGCTTTTCTAGTCTCGGAGTAGGGCCGTGCTCGGACCGAGCCTATTTGGGGACATGGATGGCTGACCGGAAAGCCAACACGCCGGGCGCACCTGAAGCGCCCGAGGAGATCGTCCAGCTGGACAATGACGACCGCTGGCAGGCGCGTCTCGATGAGGCGCGGGCCCGCCGCGAAATCGCTCTGCGTGAAAAGGCGGCTCAGCCGAAGAAACCCCGTCTGAAACCCTGGGAAGAAGAGGCGCCTGCGACGGCGCCAAAACCGGCGAAAAAGAAGAAAGCGAAGGGGACGGCACCGGCCGAGGTGCAGCCGATCATCCAGGAAAAGCCGGCGGATGAAAAGGCGCTGGATCTGGCCGATCGGCTGGAGAAATCGAAACGGGCTGCGGCAAAGAAACCGGAGACACCCCGTCGCGCGCCGGTGAAAATGGCGCCGCCCGTGACGGAAGAACCGGAGGCCACGCCCGAACCGGTGCCGCGCATCGTGCCCCAGTTCCGGGCCAACAGAGGAACGGAGCGCGCCCGGTTTGAGGCGCTGACCCCGCCGGAGCCGGAATTGGGCGGCGAGGACATTGCGGCACCCCGGCCACGGGCGCGACGGGAAAGCAGTGTGATCGCGCCGGGCGCCCCCGATGTGATCGATCTGGCGCAACGCTATGCCTCGACCCTGAAACCGCCGGTGAATGTGACCCGGAGCTTTGATCCGCCGCCCCGTGAGGAGCCGAGCCTGTCGCAGCCGGCGCCTGAGGCGGAGGTGGTGCCGCTTCCGGTCCCCCCGATACACGCGGCCAGCCGCCGTCCGTTCGGGCTTGGCCTGGCGGTGCTGCTGTTTTCGCTGATCCCGCTGGCGCAGATGGCGCCACCTCTGGAAAAAGGTCCCGAAGCGCCGGGCACACCGTTTTTTGCCTTACCGCCCGCCCTTGGTCTGACCACCTCGATGGTCTGGCCGATCGAACTGACCCGGTCCGGCGAATGGGGCCCGGGGGCCTGGCCGTCGAGCCTGCGCCCCACCGTGCCGCTTGCGCCGTCGCCCTTGAAGGAGGCCGAGGGGATCAGTGCTGCGCCGGGTCTTGGCGGTTTGAGCCCTGGCGCGGAGATGGGCGGGGTGACCTGGCAGGGGGCGGATCTTCCGAATTCTGCCGGCACGGTGGCGCCCCTTGGCGCAGCACCCGGTCCGGATGCCCCGGCCGAAGCGCTGGCGCCAGTGCCAAAACCACGTCCGCGGCCTGAGGCCGAAGCCGGGCGGGAGGATGCGCTTCTTGATGTGCCCGCTCCGACCGCCCGACCGGAGCGCGACGGGGCGGCCGCGCCCGGGGCGCTGTCGGTCACCATTCTGGCGCCTTCGGCCGCCGAATTGCCCCGTGCGGCGGCCTATGCGCTTGAGGCGGAGGCGCGCGGTCACCGCTTGACCCAGATCCGGCAGGTGGATCTGCCGGTCTCAGAGCCCAATATCCGCTATTTCCACCCCGAGGATCGGGCGGCGGCCCAGGCGCTGGCCCGGGCCTTTGGGGCGACATTGCGTGATTTCACCTGGTTTCAGCCCGGCCCGGCGCCGGGGACGGCGGAACTTTGGCTGTCGGGGCGTCCGCGGCTCAATTCCTCCGGCCGGGCCGGTCCGCGCAGCGCGCCGCCCACGGTGACCGTGACCCGCAAGACCCCGACGCTGATCGAGCGGATGATCACCGGTTCGGAGGGGCCGATTTCGCTGGAACTGCCGGACCCGCGGGCGCTTCTGGATGCTGCGCGCAGTGGCGCGGGCGACAACTGAGCACCGAACACCATGACCCCTGCTGCCCGGATTTCTGCCGCGATTGCGATTC
Source organism: Silicimonas sp. (assembly GCA_025800205.1). Taxonomy (GTDB): domain Bacteria; phylum Pseudomonadota; class Alphaproteobacteria; order Rhodobacterales; family Rhodobacteraceae; genus CALKXV01. Next base: position 28,170 of record JAOXSD010000300.1, read on the forward strand.
TTGACGCCATTCTGGAGGGCGCGCCCGCCGAAAAGGTGCTGACCAACTGGGCGCGGGGCAATCGCTATGCCGGCTCGGGCGACCGGGCGGCGCTGCGGGATCTGGTGTTCGGGGCGCTCAGGTGCAAACGCTCCTTTGCCTGGCTGGGAGGGGCCGAGACCGGGCGCGGTTTGATGCTGGGGGCGTTGCGGGCGCGCGGTGCGGCGCCGGAGGATGTCTTTGACGGCGCGCGGTTTGCCCCTGCGCCATTGAGCGCGGAAGAGGCGGGCGCGGGGGCGCCGCTGTCTGACGCGCCCGAGGAGGTGCGGCTCGATTGTCCGGACTGGCTCTGGCCGGATCTGCAGACGGATCTGGGCGGTGATCTGGCGCCGGTCCTGGAGCTTTTGCAGGCCCGTGCGCCGGTGTTTTTGCGGGTCAACCGGGCGCGCAGCACCCGGGAGGCAGCCGCCGCCGCCTTGGCGGAAGACGGGATCGGGACCACGGCCCACGGGTTGAGCGAGACCGCGCTGGAGGTGACGGAAAACCCGCGCAAGGTGCAGAATTCAAGGGCCTTTCGCCAGGGGTTGGTGGAGTTGCAGGATGCGGCCTCCCAGGCGCTGGTGGATCTGCTCTTGCCGGCGGCCCGAGGTGCGCGGGTGCTGGATTATTGCGCAGGCGGCGGCGGCAAGGCCCTGGCGCTGGCCGCAGGCGGCGCGGGCGCGGTGACCGCCCATGACGGGGATCCGCGACGGATGAAGGACATTCCGGCGCGGGCCAAACGGGCCGGGGTGAAGATTGCGGTGCGCGAGGCGCCCCGGGGCCCGTTCGATCTGGTGCTCTGCGACGTGCCCTGTTCGGGCACCGGGGCCTGGCGGCGCCAGCCTGAGGCGAAGTGGCGGTTGTCCGGGGAGCGGCTGGAGGCGTTAACCAGGATCCAGCGTGACATTCTTGCCGATGCCGCAGAATTGGTCGCCCCGGGTGGGGTTTTGGCATATGCCACGTGTTCCTTGCTAAGTGTTGAGAATAAAGGGCAGATTTCTGCCTTTGTGGGGCGTGATGCGCGCTGGGATCTGACCCAGGAGCGGCGCTTCTCTCCGCTCGAGGGGGGCGACGGGTTCTATCTGGCAATCCTTAAAAAACACGCTTGCGTTTAGTGTTTGTTAACCTTCTACTCGCCATGGTTGTCTCCAAGTTAAGACGGAGTGAGGCGTGGCGCAAAGATTGCCATTGCTGGTTGGCCCAGCAGCATCCGATGGAACCCGTCGGATTTTTCTCTTTTTGGGGCTTTCGGCCCTCGCATTTCTGGTCAGCCTGATCCTGCCCCTGGAGGGCGCCCAGCCGTTGGGATTTGGTCTTGCGGCGGGGCTTTTGGCGACGGCGGGGGTTTTCGGCGCCAAGCGGATGGTCGAACGGCTTGCGGCGGCGCGGGCGCGGCGGGCGGCGGAAAGCGATATCCACGGGCTCGACCAGCCGGCCTTCGTGACCGATCTGCAGGGTCGGCTACTGGCCCGCAACGGCGCTGCGTCTGGCTTTCCGGGTCTCGCGGTCGGCGGGCCGGTTTCGGGGCTTTTCGCCCGCGAACTGGCAGAGCCGGAGGCGGTTGTTGCGCAATTGCTGAACCTGACCGCTCAGGCGGGGGGCGCGCGGCGGGAGCTGGCCTCGGGCCGGCTCTTGCGGGTGATCGGGCGGCAACAGGGTGCCGTGGTCTGGATCGTATCCGAAGCCGAGGGCACCGCCGAGGAAAGTCCGCTGCCGGAAGTGCGGCTGACCGCCGATGGGGCGCTTTTGTCGATGAACTCTGCCGCCCAGAGGTTTCTCGGCGCCGATGACGGGCTGGCGCCCCGGCGGATCGGCGATCTGCCCCTGCGCAATGGCCATGGGCTGACCCTGAAGACCCGCGACGGCGAATGCCGGGTGACGCTGGTGGTGACCGGCGAGGCCGAAGGTGTGCAGCGGGTGACGCTGGTGCCCCAGGGGAGCACCGATGTGGCGCCGCGCTCGGGCGCGGTTCTGGCCCAGCCGGGGCTTCTGGATGCGCTGCCGGTGCCGATGGTCAAGATCGCCGCCGATGGTCATCTGATCGAGGCCAATTCCGAGGCGCGGGCGATTTTCGGGCTGAAATCCGGCGCGCTTCCGCCGCTTTTCGATCTGGTCGAGGGGATGGGCCGGCCGATCGCCGACTGGCTGGGGGATGCGGCCGAAGGCAATGGGCTGCTGAAGCCGGAAATCGTCCGGGCGGTGATCCCGGGGCAGGAATTGTTCCTGCAGATCGCCCTGGGGCGGATGCTGGAGAACAACGAGGTGGTGCTGGTCGGCATTCTGAATGACGCGACCGAGCTGAAGACCCTTGAGGCGCAATTCGTCCAGAGCCAGAAGATGCAGGCCATTGGTCAGCTTGCGGGCGGTGTGGCCCATGATTTCAACAACCTGCTGACCGCGATTTCGGGCCATTGCGATTTGCTTTTGTTGCGCCATGACGCGGGTGATCCGGAATATTCCGACCTGATCCAGATCAGTCAGAACGCCAACCGGGCCGCGAGCCTGGTGGGGCAGTTGCTGGCGTTTTCGCGCAAGCAGAACCTCAAGCCGCAATCGATCGATATTCGCGACACGATGTCGGATCTGGCCCATCTGCTGAACCGGCTGATCGGCGAGAAGATCACCCTCGATGTGCGCCATGCGCCGGGGCCGCAGGTGATCCGGGCCGACCGGCGGCAGCTGGAGCAGGTGATCGTCAATCTGGTGGTCAATGCCCGCGATGCGATGAAGAAGGATGGTGGGACGATCACCGTGCGCAGCCATCCCGAATATCTCGATGAGAATGCCGAGCGCGACCATGCCCGTCTGGCGCCTGGCGCCTATGTGGTGATCGAGGTGGAGGACACCGGCGTGGGCATTCCGGCCGATGTGCTGTCGAAGATCTTCGAGCCCTTCTACACCACCAAAAAGACCGGCGAGGGCACCGGGCTGGGCCTGTCGACCGCTTACGGGATCGTGAAACAGACCGGCGGCTATATCTTCTGTGATAGCGAAGTGGGACGGGGCACCAAGTTCACGCTTTACTTCCGCGCCACCCAGAAGGTCGAAGCGGAAGCCCCGGTGGAGGCGCCGAAGGAAGAGCGCATGGCACCGGGCGATGGCGTGGTGCTGCTGGTGGAAGATGAAGCGCCCGTGCGCGCCTTTGCCGCCCGCGCCCTGCGGCTGCGCGGCTATACGGTGGTCGAGGCCGATTGCGCCGAAGAGGCGCTGGAGATCCTGGAAGATGCGGAGATGGAGATCGATATTTTCGTCTCGGACGTGATCATGCCGGGCGAGGACGGGCCGACCTGGGTCAGGAAAGCCCGCGAGGCGCGCCCCGATGTGCCGGTGATCTTCATGTCGGGCTATGCCGAGGAAAGCCGGGCCGAAAATCAGGCGCGGATTCCCAATTCCTCCTTCCTGCCGAAGCCGTTCTCGCTTCAGCAACTGACGAATATCGTCCAGGAGAAACTTCAATAGGCCCCGGCAGGGGCCTGCGTAACGCTTCGTTAACCACTCGGATCAATAAAGTTTTCCACAAATTGCTTGCAATGTTCTCTTTTTGGTCCCATATCGGATATGGGAACAAGAGGCGAACAAAAGGCGACATTGCTGCCGCGTGGCGGCTGTGAAATAAGAGGGAAACAGGACCAATGGCGACGGCAGATCTTCTGAACATGACTTCGAAAAAAGACGGCGAAAAACAGAAGGCGCTCGATTCGGCGCTGGCGCAGATCGAACGGCAGTTCGGCAAGGGCTCGATCATGAAGCTGGGCGGCGACAACGCCATGCCCGAGATTGAAGCCACCTCCACCGGTTCGCTCGGCCTCGACATCGCCCTTGGGATCGGCGGTCTGCCCAAGGGGCGGATCGTGGAGATCTATGGCCCGGAAAGCTCGGGCAAGACGACGCTGACGCTGCATTGCGTGGCCGAGGAACAGAAGAAGGGCGGGGTTTGCGCCTTTGTGGACGCCGAACATGCCCTTGATCCGCAATATGCCAAGAAGCTGGGCGTGAACCTGGATGAGCTGCTGATTTCCCAGCCTGACACCGGCGAACAGGCGCTTGAGATCACCGACACGCTGGTGCGTTCGGGGGCGGTCTCGATGGTCATCGTCGACTCGGTCGCGGCACTCACGCCGAAATCGGAACTGGAAGGCGACATGGGCGACAGTTCGGTCGGGGTCCATGCCCGTCTGATGAGCCAGGCCATGCGCAAGCTGACCTCTTCGATTGCGCGCTCGAACTGCATGGTGATCTTTATCAACCAGATCCGCATGAAAATCGGCGTGATGTTCGGCTCGCCCGAAACCACGACGGGCGGCAATGCGCTGAAATTCTATTCCTCCGTCCGGCTTGATATTCGCCGGATCGGCGCGATCAAGGACCGCGACGAGGTGGTCGGCAACACCACCCGCGTGAAAGTGGTGAAGAACAAGGTGGCGCCGCCGTTCAAACAGGTGGAATTCGACATCATGTATGGCGAAGGCATCTCGAAGATGGGCGAATTGATCGATCTTGGCGTCAAGGCCGGTGTGATCGACAAGGCCGGGGCCTGGTTTTCCTATGGCGACGAACGGATCGGGCAGGGGCGTGAGAATGCCAAGAATTTCCTGCGCCAGAACGGGGATATCGCCTGGGAGATCGAGGACAAGATCCGCGCGGCCCATGGGCTTGATTTCGACGGCGCGCCGGAATCTGGCGGTGATGCCGAGGATGTTGTTGAAGCCTAGGCGAATCCGATTAAGGTAAACATACACGCTGAAGTTGCGTGAAGGGAGAACCCCTATGGGAAGGCCACTAGAAAGGTGGCCTTTCATGGTTTTGACCCCCGTTTTGACCCCATTGTGATGCCCCTGTGATCCGTCCCGGCGCTAGACTGGCGCCCAAGGAGGACATTTCATGATATATCCCACCCGACGCGCGCTTCTGGCCGGGGGCGCGGCCTTTGCGGCCATGGCCCGGGGGCTCAGGGCTCAGGCCAATCCCGAGGAACTGCCCGTGGGGCCGCTTCTGTTCAGCCTGCTGGAGCGTGATCCGCAGGTTGTTCTGGGCTCGCTCAACCTGATTGCGGAACGCGGCGGAACGGATCTGATTTCCGCGCTGATCCTGGCCTCACGTTTCGGCATCCGGGGGGCGTTTGATCCCACCTTGCAGTTTCTGACCGGCGAGAGCCGCATGGGCTGGTTCGACTGGATGCTCTGGCAGGAGGACAATCCCCAGATTGCCTCCCATCCAGAATATATCCGGTTCAAACGGGCGATCTTTCTGCAGATCGATCCGAATTTCGACCTGTTCCTGAAGCCGGAGTATCTGGAACCCGACGCCATGAAGATCCGTTTTGAGGAGGTGACCTGGGGCGGGGTGCGCAAGGATGGGATTCCAGCGCTGAACGGGCCTCGGCTGATCCCGGCGGCGGAAGCGGAGTATCTGCGGGACGATGATCTGGTTTTCGGCGTGTCGATCAACGGGGATGTGCGGGCCTATCCTTTGCGGATCATGGGCTGGCACGAGATGTTCAACGAGGTGATTGGCGGGGTGCCGGTGGCCCTGGCCTATTGCACTTTGTGCGGGGCGGGCATTCTGTTTGAGACGCAGCTTGGGTCGGATGATCCCCTGATGTTCGGGTCTTCGGGGTTTCTCTATCGCTCCAACAAGCTGATGTTCGACCGCAAGACCCATTCGCTCTGGAACCAGTTCACCGGCAAGCCGGTGTCGGGGCCCTTGGTCGACAGCGGGATCGCGTTGAAACAGCGCCCGGTGGTGATCACCGATTGGGCGAGCTGGCGGGCGGCCAATCCGGGCACGCAGGTTTTGGCGGTGGAGACCGGGTTTCTCAGGGATTATGGCTCGGGAGTGGTCTATCAGGAGTATTTTGCGAGCCCCGATCTGATGTTTCCCGCGCGTCTGAAGGGGGATGATTTGGCGCAGAAGGATTACGTGTTCGGGGTGCGTCTGGCGGGCGGGGCCAAGGCCTGGCCGCTGGCGGCCTTCGAGGGCGGTCGGGTGATCAATGATCAGGTGGGGTTTCACAACCTGGTGCTGATCGGCGATGCGGCGGGACGCACCGTGCGGGCCTATGATCGCGGGGATCTGGAGTTTTCGGCGGATTTGACCGCAGGCGGCGTGACCTGGGAGGCGACCGAAGGGGCGCTGGTGGCGCCTGACGGGCGCCGGGCGCCCCGGGTGGCGGGCCATGTGGCCTATTGGTTTGCCTGGGCGGGCTATCTGGGCGAGGAGGCGGCATTCTACCGGCCGTGAGCGGGCGGATTGGCCTTGGCTCGGCCGTGGTTTTCAAAGAGATGACGGGGCAGGCGGGTTTTGTCTTGCAAAGGGCGCCGCTTCGGTCTATCGCACGCGCACTTCACAGGCAGAGCTTGGGTCTGCGGGAGAGACATCCCCTCAGATCCGCCGGTTGGGAGAGATCCCTATTGGCTTTGCCGAGGCGCAAACCGGAAAGGAATTTGGACATGGCGCTCCCTGAATTCACGATGCGTCAGCTTCTGGAAGCTGGCGTTCACTTTGGTCACCAGACCCAACGTTGGAACCCCCGCATGGGCGAGTTCATCTATGGTGACCGCAACGGCATTCACATTCTCGACCTGACCCAGACCGTCCCGATGCTGGACGCGGCTCTGAACGCGATCCGCGAGACCGTCGCCAAGGGCGGCCGGGTGCTCTTTGTCGGCACCAAGCGTCAGGCGCAGAAGCCCGTCGCCGAGGCGGCCGAGAAATGTGCGCAATACTACATGAACCACCGCTGGCTGGGTGGCACGCTGACCAACTGGAAAACCGTGTCGCAGTCGATCAACCGTCTGAAAGCCTATGACGAGCAGATGGCGGACGGGGCCGAGGGCCTGACCAAGAAAGAGCGTCTGGGCATCGAGCGTGAGCAGGCCAAACTGCAGGCCTCGCTTGGCGGGATCCGCGAAATGGGCGGCGTGCCGGACCTTCTGTTCGTGATTGACGTGAACAAGGAAGACCTGGCGATCGCCGAAGCCCGCAAGCTGGGCATCCCGGTTGTGGCCGTGGTCGACACCAACTGCTCGCCCGATGGTGTGGATTACATCATTCCGGGTAACGACGACGCCGCCCGCGCCATCGCGCTTTACTGCGATCTGGCCAGCCGTGCCGCCCTTGACGGCATGAGCGCCCAACTGGGTGCTGCCGGTGTGGACCTCGGTGCGATGGAAGTCAGCGTCGAAGAGGCTCTGACCGAAGAAGCCCCTGCGGAAGAGGCGGCTGCGGAAGCCCCCGCCGCAGAAGCTGCGCCCGAATAATCAAAGACTTGCAAGGGCAGGCGAGGGGTCGCCTGCCCGGAACGAACAGACTCAGGAGAGCCAAGATGGCAATCACGGCAGCACTCGTGAAAGAGCTCCGCGACGCGACCGGCGCGGGCATGATGGACGCCAAAAAGGCGCTGACCGAAACCGATGGCGACATGGACGCCGCGGTGGACTGGCTGCGCACCAAGGGCCTGGCAAAGGCCGACAAGAAGGCGGGCCGCACCGCCGCCGAGGGCCTCGTCGCCGTCAAGGCCGAGGGCGGCCAGGGCGTGGTGGTCGAGGTGAACTCGGAAACCGACTTTGTGGCCAAGAACGAAGAATTCCAGGGCATGGTCGCCGGTATCGCCGGTGCCGCAATGTCCGCGGATGATGTGGAAGCGCTGAAAGCGGCCGATCTGGGCGGCAAGCCCGTCAGCGAAGTCGTCACCGACGCCATCGCCAAGATCGGTGAAAACATGTCGGTGCGCCGCATGGCCAAGATCACCGGCGACAACGTGACGTCCTACGTGCACAACGCCGCCGCTGACGGCATGGGCAAGATCGGCGTTCTGGTGGCCTTCACCGGCTCCGACGATGCGCTGGCCCGTCAGGTCGCCATGCACATCGCCGCCGTGAACCCGGCAGCGCTTGCCGAGGCCGACATGGATGCCTCGGTGGTCGAGAAGGAAAAGCAGATCCAGATCGACATTGCCCGCGAAAGCGGCAAGCCCGAGCAGGTGATCGAGAAGATGATCGAAGGCCGGATGAAGAAGTTCATCGCTGAATCGACCCTCGTGAACCAGGCCTTCGTGGTGAACCCGGACGTGACCGTCGGTCAGGCCGCCGCTGACGCAGGCGTGGGAATCACCGGTTTCGTGCGCCTGGAAGTGGGCGAGGGGATCGAGAAGAAAGAAGAAGATTTCGCCGCCGAAGTGGCCAAGGCCGCTCAGGGCTGACGCCCGGCGACATCGGAAAAAATCGGAAAAAGCGGACGCCGGAAGCGGTTTCCGCTTTTTTCTTGTTGTGCCGAACCCTCCGAATTCCGGTCGGTCTTTGCCATCGAAGGCCCGCATTTGCCGAGCATCAATGGTTTTTTCACTTCGCAAATTTATCGAGGGAGAAAGAAGACCGGAAATTTTAATATGAAGATTTGTGATATTACCCGCAATATCGGCGATTTTACGCGGGATTGTATTCTGATCACCAAGGCCGAACCCTGGGACGCTCCGGACGGCCCGGAGATTGTCTGGTGCAATGCGGCTTTCACTGAAATGACCGGTTACGCATTGGACGATGTCAAGGGGAAGACCCCAAGGATATTGCAGGGGCCCGATACGCCCCGGGAGCCGCTCGATCTGATCCGAAGTTCCCTTGAAAAGTGGAAACCCGTGGTCACGGTGGTCAAGAACTACACCAAGGCCGGGGATCCGTTCTGGGCCGAACTTTCCATTGTGCCCGTGGCAGATGCCAAGGGATGGTTCCATTACTGGGTGGCGGTTCAGCGCGATGTGACCCGGCGGGTGGAACAGGAACAGCATCTGAAGGCGCGAAACGTCGCTTTGGCCGCTTCGGAAAAGGCGCTGATTGACGAAAAGATCCAGTTGTCGGGCATTGCCGCGGTGGCGGAGCATTCGCAGGATTTCATCTCGGTCACCACTCCCGATTTCCGCATCCTCTGGGCCAATCCCGCGTTTATCGAACGCTCCGGCTATCGGGCCGCCGCCGTGCGCGGCTCGTTGCACTGGGATTTTCTCAACAAGCGAGGCGCGGTCTATGCCTCGCGCGAGATGGCGCAGAAGGCCATTCTTGATGGCCGGTTCCGCGATAGCGAGGTTCTCAACGTCGATCGCCATGGGACCGAATACTGGACCGACATGCGCGTCTCGGTTCAGCACGACGCCCAAGGTCGCCCGGAGCGGCTGGTGATCGTCGAACGCGACATTACCGAGCAAAGGCGCCAGCAGATGGATCTGGCGCGGTCGCAACGCGAGATTGCCTTGGCGTCGATCCGGGACCCGCTGACCGGGCTCCTCAACCGGCGTGGTTTGGAGGAGGCGCTCGACCGCCTCGCGACCGACGCCGAGGGTCGGGGCCACGGGATCGGCATTCTGCATATCGATCTGGACCAGTTCAAACAGATCAACGACACCCTTGGCCATGCGGCGGGCGATCAGGTGCTGGTCACGGTCAGCGAGCGTTTGCAGCGCCAATTGGGGCCAGACAGCTTTGCTGCAAGGGTAGGGGGCGACGAATTCGTCGTGGCCATCGAACTGCGGGATCCGGCACAGAACCTGCAATTGTTTTCCGACCGACTGATTGACGATCTGCGGCAGCCGGTGCGCTACGAGAATGCGGATTGCCGCTTCAGCGCCAGTGTCGGACATGTGGAATGCCGCAGCGCGCCCTTTGATTTCTCCGAGATGCTGATCAATGCCGATATCGCGCTTTACGCGGCAAAACGCAGCGGCCGCAACACGGCCCGGCCCTTTGACGCGGATCTGGCCAGGGCGATGCGGCGCAAGAAGAGCCTTGCGGATCACCTTGCCCAGGCCATTGATAACGGGGAGCTCTTTCCGGTCTATCAGGCCCAGTTCGACGCCAGGAGCGGCGCCATTCTGGGCGCCGAAGCGCTGGTGCGCTGGAACCATCCGGAAAAAGGCATCGTCGGGCCTCAGTCTTTCCTCGACGCGGTCCGTGAAATGAACCTGGAAGCGGTGGTGGACCGGATCGTGCTTGAAAAGGCGCTCCATGAACGGGCGGTGTTTGAAGCCCATGACATTCATGTGCCCCGGATGTCGGTCAATGTGTCATCGCGGAGATTGCACAGCGAGACGTTTGTGGAAGATCTCCGGGATATCGAGATTGGCCCGGGAGAGCTTTGTTTCGAACTGCTTGAATCGACCTTTCTGGATGATACGGACGAGAAGGTGATGCACACGCTCGATTGTTTTCGTGAACGCGGGATCGACATCGAGATCGACGATTTCGGCACCGGTCATGCCTCGATCAGCGGCCTGTTGCGGATCCGGCCCGACGGTCTCAAGGTGGATCAATCCATGGTCCGGCCGGCCCTGGAGGATCCTGCCGTGCGCAGGCTTTTCGGCCTCGTGGTGGATATCGGCAAGGCGCTGTCGATCAAGGTGACGGCGGAAGGGGTGGAAACCGAGGAGCACGGGGAGTTGGCACGGCGTCTTGGCTGTTCCGCCTTGCAGGGGTTCCACCTGTGCCGCCCTATCACGGCCTTTGATTTCATTCAGAAATTTGGTGAATTGAAGGTTTAGGCCTGAGGCGCGGATCCAAATCGAGTCCCCGAAACGATAATGACGGTGCCGACGACCCTCGACACCGTCAAAACCGCTTACCCGTCGCAGAATGGATAGGGATACGGGCACCCATACACTCGTCACCACTGGAATTGACTTCCGCCATCACCCGACAAGAGCCATCTCCAGGCCTCTCACACACTGGGCCGGAACTAGACCCCAGAGACCACGGCTCGAAGACGCGTCTGAATTCCACGCCAGCGAACAGGCGTATAGTCTACTAAATTGAGTTAAGGGGAAAGGTAGGGGAAACCTTACCCGATTAGCTGAGCTTATTGCTCTATGACAAAGATCTGGTTCTGCACGGAGGCCTTGCGCAGCGCCTGAGCGGTCGTGTCCACGCCGAGGACCTGACGGGCATTCTTCAGATGCTTTTCCACGGTGGCCTGAGTGAGGCCGAGGATCGTGGCAATGTCCTGCATGGTTTTGCCGTCACCGACCCATTCCAGCACCTCCCGTTGCCGCCGCGACAGGCCGCTATGGGATTTCGGCCAGGGCAAGGATGAGAATTTCAGGTGAGCGACGTGGCATAATGCACTGATTTCGCTTCCTTTCACTTGCCAGAGGTCGTCAATCGCATGTTGCGGAATGCCGGTTTCGGCCACCAGGCCAAGGCCGCTTCTGTGCCGGGTGTTGCTGTCCTGAAACGACAATGTGTAGCCGACCGTTACGTCATATTCCCGGTTGAACGCCACGACCTTGCGTTCCTCGTCGCTGAGCTGCGCTTCGTTTTCGGCGATCCAACTCCAGGACATGGCACCGACATTTTCCTGGGCCCAGCGGGTCATCGGACCGGATTTGTAGAGGCCGTCCCGGATGAAGGTCTCGATGTAACCATCCGGCATTGAAGACAAAAGCAGGAAGTCGTTCTTGTGTCCCGGTTCGTTGTTCATGTGAAACCGGGTGAGGCCGTAGACCATCCGGTCGAACCCATAGGCGCGCATGGTGCGACAGTGCACATCCCAAGCGTCTTCCACGGTCAATGTTGTCACGAGCGTTTGCAGGGCGTCGGTGATCGACGCGGTGGTGCCGTGCGTAGTCATTCTAATTTATCGTTGTCATCCCACGGCTTTATGACATCTGATTGTCGAAATGCAAAGCCCGAGCTAAGGGCTTGGGCAGATCTTTATTTTACATAATTCTGATTAGGCGCGCTAGAAATATGGGCAACGCCGACCCTCTGATCTTTGGGCATGACGCGCTACCCCTGCAGCCGACATGATTAACCTTTCGTTAACTCAACCTTAAGTAGATTTTTGCTGTGGTTAACTAATGAGGAAGTGAACGATGCGAAATACATCTCTTTTGATACTTTTCCTGGCCTCCATTGGCCTTCCGGCCTCGGCAGCCTCGGTGGCAATCGTTGGCAGCTTCGGAGCCAATGTCCATACAGCCCTGAGCAATGGCGGTCATACGACGACCAGTCTTTCCGCGATGGATGTGGAAGACGGCGATTTGCTGAGCGGCGGCTATGATGTGCTGCTTTACGGCCGGTCCTTTTTCTTCGCTAATCCATCGCTGGCCTTTCTGGGTGAGGTCGATTCTTTCATGGGTGCCGGTGGCGGTATGGTAACCGAATGGGATGGCGCGGGCATTTTGTTCTCGGGCTTTGACTCCACCTATCGCCACGACGACAGTTATAATCAGCTTGGATACATCAGCGGGTCGATTGGCTCGGGGCATTTTCTGGCCACCGACACGCCCATCGCGCTGACCGGTGCCAGCCCGGTCACCCAGGGGGTGTCGGATCCGCTGCAAGCCGCTGGCGGAACCGAGTTCTTTTACACATCGAGCGGTCTGGATCCTGCCGAGGTCGAGGTGATCGCCACCTATACCGGCAATGGGTCTGCGAACTTTCCCGCAGAGGATTTCGGGGCGATCCTGGTCGGACAGCAGAAGAACTTTGTTTCGCTGATGTTCGATGCTCAGGACAATGCACTGGACCCGTCGCTGAGCCGTCTGTTCCAGAATGCGGTGACCTTTGTGGATGGTCGGGATCTGAATTCGCCGACGCCGGCTCCGCTGCCCGCGGGCCTGCCGCTGTTGCTGGCCGGGCTGTTCGGTCTGGGCGGGCTGAAACTGCGGCGCAACAGATTCGTCTGAGGCTGATGAGTTTGGTAGGGGCGCTTTGGCGCCCCTACCCCAAGGCGTAGCCCGCCCCGCGTACCGTGCGCACCGGATCCGTACCGCCGTGTTGGCAGAGCGCCTTTCTGAGCCTGCCCACATGGACATCGACGGTGCGGGTGTCGACATAGATGTCGCGGCCCCAGACCCGGTCCAGCAATTGCTCGCGCGACCAGACCCGGCCGGGTTTTTCCATGAAGGTCGACAGCAGTCGGAATTCGGTCGGCCCGAGCTTGATCGGCTGATTGGAGCGCGCGACGCGATGGGTTTCCGCATCGAGCGTGATGTCGTCATATTCCAGCCGTTCACCGACGCTGGCGGGCCGCACGCGCCTCAGCTGGGTGCGCACGCGGGCCATCAACTCGATCACCGAATATGGCTTGACCACGTAATCGTCGGCGCCGGTCTCAAGCCCGCGGACCCGGTCGGCTTCTTCGGAGCGCGCGGTCAGCATGATGATCGGGATCGCACGGGTTTCCTGCTTTGTTTTCAAGCGTCTGCAGATCTCAATCCCGGAAACGCCGGGCAGCATCCAATCAAGGATGATCACGTCCGGCTCGACTTCCTCAACCAGCATCAGCGCCTCGTCGCCGGTTTCGGCCTTGGCGACACCGTAGCCTTCCGCTTCGAGGTTATAGGCCAGAACCTCGCGCTGGGCCGGTTCGTCTTCGACCAGCAGAACCTGGGGGTAGGAGGACGACATTCAGATCACGCCTCTTCCGCCGTGAAATTGGTGGTTTCCTGTTTCGGGCGGTTGTCATCGGGCATATGGCCGGTGACCAGATAGACCACCTGTTCGGCAATCGAGGTGACGTGATCGCCCATGCGTTCCATGTTCTTGGCGATGAAATGGAGGTGCATGCAGGTGGTGATGTTGCTGGGATCTTCCATCATATAGGTGAGCAACTGACGGAAGACGGCATTGTAAAGCTTGTCCACATCTTCGTCGCGCAGGATCACCTGCTGGGCCAGTTCCGCGTCGCGTTGGATATAGGCATCGAGCGCGTCTTTCAGCATCAGCTGCACTTCGCGCGCCATCCGCTGGATCGAGACGTCGCCGCCCTCCACGGGGGTGGCGTCCACCAGAACCGTGGTGCGTTTGGCGAGGTTTTTCGCGTAATCGCCGCAGCGTTCCAGATTGGCGCTGATCTTGATCACGGTCATCACGGTGCGCAGGTCGCTGGCGGTGGGCGCGCGGAGGGCGATCACGCGGGTCGCTTCCTCGTTCACCTGTTCTTCCAGGGCGTCGATGGCGGCGTCCCCTGCCCGCACCTGTTCGGCCAGTTCCACGTCGCGGTCACCGAGCGATTTGGCGCCGTCGAGGATGGCGGTTTCGACGAGCCCGCCCATTTTCATCAACATGGCCTGGATCGATTCCAGATCCCGGTCAAAGGCCGAGGCGATATGCTGTTCAATCATTGTCTGCTCTCCTAGCCGATCCGGCCCGTGATGTAACTTTCTGTCCGGCTGTCTTGCGGATTGGTAAAGATCTGCCCGGTCTCGCCGAACTCGACGAGATTACCCAGGTGGAAGAACGCGGTTTTCTGGCTGACGCGGGCGGCCTGCTGCATCGAGTGGGTTACAATGACCACCGAATAGCTCTGGCGCAGCTCGTCGATCAGTTCTTCGACCTGCGCCGTTGCGATGGGGTCAAGGGCCGAGCACGGTTCGTCCATCAGCAGGACTTCCGGTTCGGTGGCCACCGCACGGGCGATGCAGAGCCGCTGCTGCTGACCGCCGGAAAGTCCGGTGCCGGGCTGGTCGAGCCGGTCCTTCACCTCGTCCCAGATCGCGCCACGCCGCAGGGATTTCTCAACGATTACATCGAGATCCGCCTTAGTCTTGGCGAGGCCATGGATCCGGGGACCATAGGCCACATTGTCATAGATCGACTTCGGGAACGGGTTCGGCTTCTGGAACACCATGCCCACCTTGGCGCGCAGCTGCACCGGGTCGACCTTCGGGTGATAGATGTCTTCGCCATCGAGGATGATGTCGCCCTCGACCCGGCAGATGTCGATCGTGTCATTCATCCGGTTGAGGCAACGCAGAAAGGTCGACTTGCCACAGCCCGAAGGGCCGATGAAGGCGGTGACCGTCTTGTCCTCGATATTGACCGAGACATCCTTGATCGCGTGGGTGTCACCGTAATAGACCTGAACGCCGGTCGCGCTGATCTTGATCTCGTCCATTTGCGTCGTCCGTTCAATGGTTCTCATATCGTTCATGGGTCTCTCTCCCGTTACCAGCGGCGCTCGAAGCGACGGCGCAGGATGATGGCCAGTGTATTCATGCAAAGCAGGAAAATCATCAGCACAATGATGGCCCCCGAGGCGCGCTCCACAAAGGCCGGATCCGCCCGCGTGGTCCAGTTGTAGACCTGCACCGGCAGGGCCGAGGCCGGATCAAAGAAGCCTTCGGGCGGCGCACCAGGGTATTCGCGGACAAAGGCGACCATGCCGATCAGCAAGAGCGGTGCGGTTTCGCCCAGGGCTTGCGCCAGACCGATGATCGTGCCCGTCAGGATGCCGGGGGCGGCGAGCGGCAGCACATGGTGGAACACGGTCTGCATTTTCGAGGCCCCTACCCCCAGTGCCGCTTCGCGGATCGAGGGCGGCACGGCTTTGAGGGAGGCGCGTGTGGCGATGATGATCGTCGGCAGGGTCATCAGGGTGAGGACCAGCCCGCCAACCACCGGGGCCGATTGCGGCAGGCCTGCGAAGTTGATGAAGATCGCAAGGCCAAGGATGCCGAAGACGATGGACGGTACGGCGGCGAGGTTGGAGATGTTCACTTCGATCAGGTCGGTGAAGCGGTTTTTCGGTGCAAATTCCTCAAGATAGATCGAAGCGGCGACACCGATGGGCAGGGCCAGCACCAGCACCACGATCATCATGTAGAGCGAGCCGAGGATGGCGACGCCCAGCCCTGCGGCTTCGGGGCGGTTTTCCGAGGCATCGGGCCAGAGGATGAAGTTCCAGTTGAACCGGGTTTCCAGCACGCC
>JAOXSD010000324.1 GCA_025800205.1 Silicimonas sp.
TTCCACGCTCACCCGATCCCAGGGCGATGCGGCCCGGGCGCTTGCCCCTGTCGCCCATGCCATGACCGATGTCACCGGCTTCGGCCTCGCCGGTCACCTGATGCGGATGGCCGAGGCCAGCGGCGTCACCGCCACGCTCGAGCTTGCCAAGGTCCCCCACTTTCCGGACGCCCAGACGCTGGCCGATGCAGGCGTCCGATCCTCGCTCTGGCCCGCCAATCGCAGCACCTTTCCCGGCGATGCACCCGCCAGTGCCGATCTGCTCTTCGATCCGCAGACCGCAGGCGGATTGCTCGCCGCCCTGCCCGCCGAACAGGCACGCGAAATCCTCGATGACATCCGCGCCGCGGGCCATGACGCCGCCCTGATCGGAACCATCGTCCCCCGGGGCGATGTCAGCCTGCGTCTGACCTGACCGCCCCGGCGATCCGGTCCGCCAGCGCCTCCAACGCGGGCTCATCCAGCGCCCCGGTCTCGAACACCTGCGCCACCGCGTCCGTCTTCGCACGCAACTTGCGATACCGCGGATCATAGTGATCCCGGATCAAACCTTCGGCCAACCCTTTGAAATCTCCCGCCTCTGCCTGAGCAATCCAGCCCTCGACCCGCGCGTGCCCCTGCAACGGACGCAACAGATCCAACCGCGCCCGCAACAGCGGCAGATCCTCGATCACATCCCCATAGGCCCGACACAGAAACGCCGCCCGCGCCGCCACTGGCGCCTCGATCTGAAACCGGGGCGCGGCTTTCATCGCCCGGAACACGCCCTCGGGCACATTCAACCGCCC
>JAOXSD010000336.1 GCA_025800205.1 Silicimonas sp.
GGAACAAGGGTTTTCGGCGACAATTAGCCTATGTTGACGTGCACTGTTCCCGATTTCGCATGAGTTAAATTCGACACAGGGCGCGACTCGCCCGATCCGTCTTCCCTCACCCGCCTCTTGCCCCCTCCCCCCGTTCTGCGTCATCACCTGCGCCAACACGTCGACATACAGATACGGGACCGCAATATCTTGGATTTTCAAGACCCTGAACTGCACCGGCAAGTGGCCGCGCTGACCGGACAATCCGTGAACTCGGTGGAGTTTCCCGGCGGCAAGTCCCGCGACACAGTGCGCCTGATCCTCGGTGACGGCAGCGCCATCATCGCGACCTCGCGCAAGGATGCGGTCCGTTCGACCCGCGAATTGCAGCTGCTTTATGCCCTCCATTCCGCAGGGGTTCCGGCCCCGCGCGTCCTCGGTGTGGAAGAGGGATTCTTTCTCCAGTCCAGCGTCGGCGGCGCGCGTCTGACGGAGTTTCTTCAGCAGGATCACCCCCTGTCCGCCAAGGCAGCGCATCTCGAATCGGCCCTCGCCGGGCTGCGAGACGCACAGCAAGCGCTTGCAGAAAGCGCGCTTGCGCAACAGCTCGACCCAGTCGGCATCACCCGCGAAGCCTGCCTCGAGCGCGCCGCCTTGCCACAACGGCTCGCCCGACGCCTGGGCCTGCCCGTTCCCGATACTGATCTTGAACGTTTCGCAGAGGCAATCGCCCCCCATGCGGACGCGCCCATCAAGCTCGACGCCCGCCCGGCCAATGCCCTGATCGACGACACGGACCAGGTCATCTGGATCGACTGGGACCGCGCCGGTCGACGCAACCCGGCCGATGATCCGGTGAGTCTTCTGTTTGATGAATACACCGCCATTCCCGGCGACCTGCTCGACAGCCTGATCGACCGGCATGCGGAGAACTTTTCCGGTGGGCGCACGGCCGCGCAGACCAGAGACTATATATTACATGCCGGGATCGCCCAATGCGCCTTCCGCTTGCGGCTGATCCTCTCGCGGCTCGACAAGACCCGGCGTTGGGCTGATCCGGAGGTCTGCCTGCGCGAGGACCGGATCGGAAGTGCACCTATCTATATAGTGCAGCTTTGCGACCATGCGCTCCATGCGACGGCGACCCTTGGCACGCTTCCGGGGCTGCACCGCTTCTTTGACGCCGTGAAAACCATGGCGACATACGACCCCGACCACCTGCTCACGCAGGTTCTGTCGACCGCAAGGACACCACCCGAAAGCACCGCAAACGGGGCCAATCGCGGCCGCGGCACCGCCCATTGGCGAACACCCGGAGACCAGAACGCCCTTAACCCGCCCGGTGCGCCGGATATCCAAAACCTGTCGCCCTCGCGACACCCGTTCACCGACAGCGACAGAGACCGGCCCATGACCAACGACAGTCACATCTCCACCCATGACGCGGCAGCGGATGATCGCAACGACGACATCCAGATCTATGTGGATGGCGAGATCGTCCACCGCGACAAGGCCCTCGTGTCGGTCTATGACAGCGGCTTCATGCTGGGCGACGGCATTTGGGAAGGGCTGCGGCTTTATGATGGACACATTCCCTTTCTGAACGAACATCTCGACCGGCTTTATGAGGCGGCCCTCTATGTCGCCCTCGACATCGGCATGAGCCGCGAGGCGCTGACCCGGGCGATCTGGGACACGCTCGCCGCCAACGAGATGACCACCGATGTCCATATTCGCCTGATGGTCACTCGCGGGCGCAAGAAGAAACCGTTCCAGCACCCGCATCTGAGCGTCTATGGCCCCACCATCGTGATCATCGCCGAGCATTCGAAGCCCGACGAAAGCGTGATCAACCGGGGCATCCGCCTACACACCGTGCCCCATCATCGCGGGCTTCCCCTGACACAGGATGCCAAGCTCAATTCCCATTCGAAGCTGAACTGCATCATCGCCCTCAACCATGCGGTCCAGGCGGGTGCGGACGAAGCCCTGATGCTCGATCCCTTCGGGTTCGTGAACACCACCAACGCGTGCAACTTCTTCATCGTTCGCCAGGGTGCGGTTTGGACCTCGACCGGGGACTACTGCATGAACGGCATCACCCGGCAGAAGGTGATCGACCTCTGCCGCGCCAATGACATTCCGGTCTTCGAGCGGAACTACTCGCTGGTGGACACCTATGGCGCGGACGAGGCCTTTCTGACCGGCACATTCGGAGCGCAGACCCCCGTTTTCGACATTGACGGTCGGGTGATCGGCGGCGGCATCGCCGGGCCGGTCTTTCACCGCATCCGCGGGCTCTACAAGGCGCTGATCGCCTCCGAACGCACGGGCTGATCCTCGAGCTCCAGCACCACGTCGTCCTGACGGCCGTCAAAGGCAATCCGATGCCAGGTCAACCGGTTATCGGCCCATGTCAGAACCGCGCGACCTTCGGCAAAAGGCTGGGTGGCAAGCTCAGCGGTGAGGGTTTCACCGTCCCAACGCCCCAAGGCATGCAGACCGTCAAATAGCCGGGCAAGACCCTCTGGTTTGCGCCCGGCCGCGAGCGCTGCGCGCAACGGCGCCGAAGAGAGTGCACCGGGCACGCCAATCCCCAGCACCGCACGGGCGCCGCAGATCACCAACACTCCGGCATAGCCGCCGCCCGCAAACCGCATCGCCTGCACCGGACCGCTGCCCTGCTGCTCCCACAGTTCCGCATAATCGGCATGCACGCCGGTCTCGATCATCCGCCCGGCCGCGTCGAAACGGATTTCACCCACATCGGGCGCCTCGGGCACGCCGTGAAAATTGATCTCCCGCGCCCAGGTGCAGATCCGGCCCTCAAGGGCGATCCGCCCGGCAAATCCCTCCGCCTCGGTCAGACGCGCCAGGGCCTCCGATGAAAGATCCGCAAGACAGGCCGCATCCGATAGATCCGGACGCTCTTTCGGCAGGCGCAGATCCGCGTAGTCCCATCCAGCCTGCATCCAATGCACGCGGGTGTCGTGATCCTCGACACCCGGCGCCTTGATCCAGCGCCGGACCCAATGGCCCGCAAGATCCCCCGGCGTCATTCCGCAGCCAGTGCGGGGCCCTGCAACGCCGCCACGATTTCATCAGCCGACAGCACCCCACCTTCCTGCAGATATTCCATCGCGCTCAAGGAAGCCTGATGCGCTTCGGGCGAGGTGCCGCCCACGCAATCGGCCACCACTCGGCAATAGTAATCGTGCTGGTGCCCGTCGGCGAAACTGTAATGCACGCAGACATCGGTCATGCCGCCGATCAGGATCAGGGTTTCGGCCTTCAGCCCCTTGAGCAGGATCTCGGTCTCGGTGCCGAAGAACACCGAATAGCGCCGCTTGTGCACGAAATAATCGCTGTCGCGCATGTCCATCTCCTCGGCCGCCACCGGCGTACCGGGCTCACCTTCGAGACAATGAATGTCTTCGGTCCCGTCAAGTTCGCGCCCGTAGTCGATCTTGTTGCGGCGGTGGATCTCTTGAAAAAAGATCACCGGAACACCGGCCTCATGGGCGGCATCCACCACGCGCTTGGCGCGTTCCATATTGTCGCGATAGCCGGGCATGACCGGAATGCCCGCCTTGTGATCCATGAAGGCGGATTTTTGAATGTCGATCACCAGCAGAACCGGTTGACCGACGATGGTGGGTTGGCGGGCCATATGTGCTCACTTTCTGGATTGGTCGGCGCCCATCAGGCGCGGCAGGTCGCCCCAGCGGGCCACGGCGGAAAAGACCAGGATCGACACCGTCAGGAATGTGATCGCGGCCACCGCCATGGTCGGCGTGTAGCCGTTGCGGAGCGAGTTGAAGATCTGCAGCGTCACGGTCGCATAGGAGGAGGCCGAGACGAAGAAGATCACGATGAATTCGTTGAAGGACAGGACCAGCACGAAGAAGAAGCCCGAGATCGTGTAGGGCAGCGTCTGCGGCAGCACGACGGTGCGAAACGCCACCTCTTCGGTCGCGCCCATGGTGGCGGCGGCGTCCAGATGGGACCGGTCGATGGATTGGAGGCCGACCGAGATCGTCACCAGCGGCAGCGCCATCAAAAGGATGGCGTGGCTGATCACACCCGCCCAGACCTCACCCAACCCGCCGGTGAAGACCCAGAAGAACCCAAGCCCGACGCCGATCACGATGGGTGGAACCGCGAAGGGCAGCGACCCGAGCCCGGCCAGCACTTTCGAAAGGGGCGAGCCGGTGGACCAGAGCAGATAGGCAATCGGCCAGGCCATCAGCACGGCCAGCGTCGCAGCCCCCGAGGCGACGATCACCGAATTCCACAGCGCCGCCGTCCAGACCGGTTCCGAGATGAAGAATTCCCCGAACCGCGCCAGTGTCGGCTCGCGCGGCGGAAAGAACATGCTGCGCCCGGAATTCAGGGCGGCGCCGCAGACCACCATGATCGGCAGCGCCAGGACGATTGCCGAAAGCGTCATGTAGATTTGTCCGATCAGCCGCATCAGCCCGCCTCCGCCCGGCGGTTCATCAGATGCCCCAGATAGAGACAGACACTGGCCGAAATCAGCAGCATGATCGCCTGGGCCGCGCCGAAGGGTGCGTTCAGGTTCGCCCCACGAATGTTGGAATAGATCGCCACCGCGGCCGTGTGCTTGTTGGGCGCGGCAAAGACGGTGATCGTCACATAGGTGCCGAGCAGGAAGACAAAGAGCAGCAACATCGTGCCCAGAAGCGGCAGCCGGATCGACGGCAGGGTCACCGTCCGCGTCACCGTCCAGCGCCCGGCCCCCATGGTCCGCGCCGCCTCGGAAAGCGACGGGTCGAGCCGTGACAGTGCGGGATAAAGCAGGATCACCGCATAGGGCCAGACCAGATAGCTCATGGTCAGCACCGTGGCGAAATCCGAGGTCTTGAACTTGACGTTGCGCGGGTTGGCCAGCCCCCAGTCGCGCAGGGTCTGGAACCAGCCGATGTCTTTCAGGAACTGGGTCAGACCGGTTTCCTTGAAGAGTTTCGGCAGGCCGGAGTTGTTCGACAGCAGGATGTCCCAGCCCATGACGATGAACACTTCCGACAGGGACAGTGACGCCATGATGAACACCAGCCAGACCGCCTGCGCCGACCGTTTGAGCCGGGTCAGCAGCAAGGTGAACGGCAGTGCCGTCAGCACTGCGAGGATCGAGGCGATGACGGCGAAATAGAACGAGTACCCCAATTGCTGGAGGTAGAGAAACGTCACCTCGTCGGGCCAGAGCGTGCCGACGAAAAAGCGCTGGTAATTCGCAAAGGTGAAATCCCAGACCCAGGCCGCACCCTCGACCTTGCGGCCAAATGAGATCGCCAGCACCAGCAGAAACGGCACCACGCAAAACACCACGACCACCGCGGTCAGAAGCGCGAGCAGAATCCGCTTGATCGGCAGCACCGGGGCGGGCCCCCGTTCAACCGGCGCACCAAGGCTCTCCACCGTGGTCATCGCGCCTCGCCGGGAAAGACATGCAGATCGCTGCTCGGCAGCCGCAGGCTGGTCACATCGCCCGTGGCCAGCTTCGGCCCCTCTTCGCCCGCCGCGTATTCCACGATGATCGGCCCAATCTCGGACTCCAGGTGGAACTCCTGCAACGGCCCCAGGTCGCGGACGAACATCACCTTGGCATCGACCCGGTTGTCGTCCGGCTGATCGTCGATGCAGATCCGCTCGGGCCGGATCGCCACTTTCACCGGGCTGCCTTCGGAGAAGTTCGCCTTCCGCTGGAGCGTACAGGCGCCCAGATCAATGGTGCCGCCATGATAGACGCCCTCGAAAAAATTCGCCTTGCCGATGAAATCCGCAACAAACCCGTTCGCAGGCCGGTGATAAATCTCCTGCGGCGGCGCCACCTGTTCGACCCGGCCGTTCGACATGACGACGATCTTGTCGGCCATGGTCATTGCCTCGCGCTGATCATGGGTCACCACGATCGTCGTGATGCCCAGCCGCTGCTGCAACAGGCGCAGCTCCACCTGCATGTCCTCGCGCAGCTTTGCATCCAGCGCCGACATCGGCTCATCGAGCAGGAACACGTCGGGTTCCTGCGCCAAAGCGCGCGCAATCGCGACCCGCTGCCGCTGACCGCCCGACAATTCGCCGATCCGCCGGTCGCCGAACCCGTCCAGCTTGACGGTCTCCAGCAATTCCTCGGCCTTTTCATGGGCCGGCGCCTTGGCGGTGCCGCTGATGGTCAGGGAATAGGCCACGTTCTCGCGCACCGAGAGATGGGGAAAAAGCGCGAAGCTCTGGAAAACCATGCCGAACTTGCGCCTGTGCGCAGGCAGGTTGGTGATGTCCGCATCGCCCAGCCGGATCGAACCGAAACTCGGCTCTTCCAGCCCTGCGATCATCCGCAGCAGCGTGGTCTTGCC
>JAOXSD010000356.1 GCA_025800205.1 Silicimonas sp.
GCCGCGCAGGGCGGAAATGATTGGCGCATCAGGGGTTTCTATGGTTGTCAGCACCGCCTCCTCCTGATCGAGAAGGGCGGTGGATTCGGGGGCTATCTGGGTTCCGTCGCGGTCGAAGGCCGCCAGCCGGATCGGGATCACTTGGGGGGATTTGTCAGGCTGACCGGGCGTCGCGGCGGTGCTTTGGCGCGCCACCACCTGCCAGCCGCCGTCGAATTGTTCCGTGCGAACCTCCACCCGCGGCGTGCCCGCCTGGGAATACCAGCGTTTGAACTGGCTCAGATCGCGGCCCGTCGCATCTTCGAAGACCTTCAGCCAATCTTCGATCGTGCAGGCCTGGCCGTCATGGCGGTCAAAGTAGAGATCGAGCGCCCTGGCATAGGCCTCACCGCCGACAAGGGTTTTCAACATCCCGATCACCTCGGCGCCTTTTTCATAGACGGTTGCGGTGTAGAAGTTGTTGATTTCGATATATTCCTCGGGCCGCACCGGATGGGCGAGGGGCCCCGCATCCTCGCGGAACTGGCGGGCGCGCAGCATCAGAACATCGTCGATCCGTTTCACCGCATGGGAGCGCATGTCGCCCGAAAACTGCTGGTCGCGGAAGACGGTCAGCCCTTCTTTCAGGCAAAGCTGGAACCAGTCGCGGCAAGTGATGCGGTTGCCGGTCCAGTTGTGGAAATATTCATGGGCCACAATGCCTTCGATCAACTCGTAGTCGCGATCCGTCGCGGTTTCGGGGGAGGCCAGCACATATTTGGCGTTGAAGATGTTGAGCCCCTTGTTCTCCATCGCGCCGGCGTTGAAATCATCCACGGCGACGAGGTTGAAGACATCCAGATCATAGGCGCGCCCGTAAACCTCCTCGTCCCAGACCATGGAGCGTTTGAGCGCATCGAGCGCATAGGCACAACGGTCCTCATCCCCGGGCCGTACCCAGATGTTGAGCGTGACGTCGCGGCCTTCGGACGTGCAGTGGGCGCCGGAATGGGCCACCAGATCGCCTGCAACGAGGGCAAAGAGATAGGCCGGTTTCGGCCAGGGATCATGCCATTCGGCCCAGCCCGCGCCCTGATCCACAAGATTGCCGTTCGACATCAGCACCGGGGCCGCGCCTTCGATCCGCACGGTGAAGATGGCCATCACATCGGGGCGGTCGGGGTAGAAGGTGATCTTGCGGAACCCTTCGGCCTCGCATTGGGTGCAATAGAGCCCCTTGGACATGTAGAGCCCTTCGAGTGCGGTATTGCCCTGGGGATCGATCTCGGTTTCCGCCTCCCATGTGAAGGCCTCATCGGGGGGTTCCAGCGTCAGGCCGGTGTCGTCGATTTGCGGCGTCACCTCGGTGCCGTCGATCCGGGCGGAGATCAGTTTCAGATCCTCGCCATCGAGGCGGAATGTCCGGTTGCTGGTCTCGGGATTGGGCCGGAAGTGGATCCGCGCCAGCACCCGGGTCGCCTGCGGGTCAAGCCGGAAGGTCAGATGCACCTCGTCCACCAGCCAGTTGGGCGGCGTATAGTCAGCGAGCCGGATCGGCTGGGGGGATGCGTCTTTCATGGCTTGTCTCCGGATGGTTCCTCATGGATCTAAGGGGAGGACGGGATGCGATCAATCGCGGATATTGGATAGGTAAACTGACCAATTTGATTGATTCCACCCGGAATCGCCGTTACAGGCGGTCAGGCCAGAGGATCAGTGAAGGAGCCGACATGACGAAACGCGTTGAAAAGCACCGGTTGCAGGTGGCCGAGGAATTGGCCCGGTTCATCGAGGATGAGGCGCTGCCGGGCACCGGTGTGGCGGCGGAGAGCTTCTGGGAAAGCTTTTCGAAACTCGTCCATGATCTGGCGCCCGAGAACCGCGCGCTTCTGGACAAGCGCGACGTGATCCAGGGCAAGATCGATGCCTGGCACCGGGACAACCCGGGCGTGATCACCGATCCGGCGGGCTACAAGACGTTTCTGAAGGATATCGGCTATCTTGTTGAGGGAACAGGTGATTTCGAGATTGAAACCGCCAATATCGATCCCGAGATCGCGTCCTTGCCCGGCCCGCAGCTGGTGGTGCCGATCACCAATGCGCGCTATGCGCTGAACGCGGCCAATGCGCGCTGGGGCTCGCTTTATGATGCGCTTTACGGCACCGATGCGCTGGGGGATCTGCCCGGTGGTGGCGGCTATGATGCCGCGCGCGGGGCGCGGGTGATTGCCTGGGCCAAGCACCATCTGGACAAGGCGGTGCCGCTGGCGTCGGGTTCCTGGGCCGATGTGACCGAGATTTCGGTTGCGGATGGTGTCTTCACCCCCGCGCTGGCCGATCCGGCGCAATTCGCGGGCTCTGCCGAGCGGGGCAGCGTTCAGCATTATCTGTTGAAGAAGAATGGCTTGGGGCTGGAGCTTGTGGTGGATCCGTCCCATGTGATCGGCAAGGACGATCCGGCGGGGCTGGCCGATGTGCGGCTTGAATCGGCGGTCTCTGCCATCATGGATTGTGAGGATTCGGTCGCCTGCGTCGATGCCGAGGACAAGGTGCTGGCCTATGGTAATTGGCTGGGGCTGATGAAGGGCGATCTGACCGAAGAGGTCTCGAAAGGCGGCAAGACCTTTATGCGCGCTTTGGAAGATGACGCGACCTACACCGGGAAGGGCGGCGAGTTCACCGTCAAAGCCCGCGCCCTGATGCTGATCCGCAATGTGGGTCACCTGATGACCAACCCGGCGGTGCTGCTGGAAGACGGGTCGGAAATCCCCGAAGGTCTGATGGATGCCATGGTCACCACCATGATCGCCATGCATGATTTGCAGCGCGACGGCGGCAATTCGGTGCATGGTTCGGTCTATGTGGTGAAGCCCAAGATGCACGGGCCGGAAGAGGTGGCGTTTACAGTCAGGATCTTCGACCGGGTGGAGGCCGCTTTGGGCCTGCCTGCCAACACCGTGAAGCTCGGCATCATGGATGAGGAACGGCGCACCAGCGCGAACCTCAAGGAATGTATCCGGGCGGCGAAATCCCGGGTGGCTTTCATCAACACCGGCTTCCTCGACCGCACCGGCGACGAGATCCACACCTCGATGGAAGCGGGGCCGATGATCCGCAAGGGCGATATGAAGGCGACCCCGTGGATCAACGCCTATGAGGCGCTGAACGTGGATGTGGGCCTCGCCTGTGGTCTTTCGGGCAAGGCGCAGATCGGCAAGGGCATGTGGGCCATGCCGGACCGGATGGCGGATATGCTGGACCAGAAGATCGGCCATCCGAAAGCCGCCGCCACCTGTGCCTGGGTGCCGTCGCCCACCGCCGCGACCCTTCATGCAACGCATTATCATCATGTGGATGTTCTCAGCTTGCAGGCCGAGGTGAAAGCGGGCGGCCAACGCGGGTCGCTCGATGATCTTCTGTCCGTGCCGCTCGCAGGCAACCCCGACTGGTCCGAGGCGGATCTGCAATCGGAGATCGAGAACAATGCCCAGGGCATTCTCGGCTATGTGGTGCGCTGGATCGATCAGGGGGTTGGCTGTTCCAAAGTGCCCGACATCAATGATGTGGGGCTGATGGAAGACCGCGCGACCTGCCGGATTTCATCCCAGGCGCTGGCCAACTGGCTGCGCCATGGCGTGGTCAGTGAAGACCGCGTGCGCGCGGCGATGGAGAAGATGGCCGCCAAGGTGGATGCACAGAACGCGGATGATCCGCTTTACCGGCCCATGGCGCCCGGCTTTGACACGGTGGCGTACAAGGCCGCCTGCGATCTGGTCTTCGAGGGCTGCGCCCAGCCGTCGGGCTATACCGAGCCGGTGCTGCACCGGCGTCGTCTGGAACTGAAAGCCGAGGAGGCCCAAAATGCCTGAGATTTCCCTGTCGAAAGCCCGCGCTTTGGTGCGCGGCATCCTGAAAACCGGTCGTGAGATGGAGCTGAAGCCGCTTTCCGTCGTGGTGCTGGACACCGGCGGCCATGTGAAGGCGTTTGAACGGGAAGATGGCGCCAGCCCCGGCCGTTTCGACATCGCGCGCGGCAAGGCCTACGGCGCGGTGATGACCGGCATGCCCGGCTCGGCCCAGATGGCCCGCGCCGAGGATCAGGCCTATTTCATGGCGTCCCTCAATGGCGCCTTCGGCGGTCAGGTGATCCCGGTGCCGGGCGGCGTGATTGTCCTCGACAGCCGCGACCGGATCATCGGCGCGGTGGGGGTGACCGGCGACACCTCCGACAATGACGCGGCGGCGGCAATGAAGGGCATCGAAGGGGCGGGGCTCAAGGGGCTGGCCTGAGACCGTGCCGCCACGGCGTTTGTTCTGTGCAAAAATGCGCGTTGCACTTGGGTGCAGCGCGCGTATTTTTACCGAAACACATAAGTGAAGGTGACACGTGCCCGTCGTCGGGATTATTGGCAATGCCTATCTGTTGAACGATCAATACCCTGTCCATTCGGGCGGGGTGATGAATTCGGCTGCCATTCGCGACGTTTCGGGCGCATTGCCTCTGATCGTTCCCGCCGATCCGGAGCTTGTTTCGGTGGAGGAATTGCGCGCCACCTGTGACGGGTTTCTCTTCACCGGCGGGCGGCCCAATGTGCATCCCGAGGAATATGGCGAAGAACCGACCGAGGCCCATGGCGCCTTCGACCGCGCCCGTGACGCGATTGCCCTGGGGCTGATCCGCGCCTGTGTGGCCGAGGGCCAGCCGATCCTGGCGATCTGCCGGGGATTTCAGGAGGTCAACGTGGCCATGGGCGGCTCGCTCTACCCGGAAATCCGTGATCTGCCCGGGCGTGACAACCACCGGATGCCGCCCGATGGCACGCTCGAGGAGAAATTCGCGCTCCGCCATGATGTGACCTTTACCGAGGGCGGCGTGTTCCATCGCTTGATGGGATCGCAGGTGGTGCGCACCAACACGCTCCACGGTCAGGGGATCAAGCGGGCGGGCGAGCGCGTGGTGATCGACGGGCGGGCGCCTGACGGCACCGAAGAGGCGCTTTACATCGACGGCGCGCCGGGCTTTGCCCTTGGGGTGCAATGGCACCCGGAATATCGCGCAGGCGAAGACCCGGTGTCGCGGCCGCTTTTTGAGGGTTTTGGCGCGGCGGTGGCGCGCTGGGCGGCGGGAGAACGTCCCGAAAAGCTGAAGAGCGCCTGACCCGGCGCCCTTCCTTTTTCGCAGCGGATCCGGTGGCTTAGCTGTCGTTCCACTTCACCTGCCGTTCGTTGCGCGGCCAGGCGATGGCCACTTCGCGGAACCGGTAGGAGGCGAGGCCGACGGCAAAGCTCGGGGCCCATTCCTGTTCTGTTTCCACCACGATCAGCACGTCATCCACGGCAATGTCGGGGATCCGGTCGCGCAGGGTGTCGAGGGTTTCATGGCCTTCGATGCCGCCGACGCCTTTCGACCATTCCTTTTCCAGGGTCTGTTCGAGGGTCTCGGGGTCTTCGCGCAGCGCCACGACGGTCACGCGCACCGCATTGGCGCCATCGCTTTTCGACAGGAAATCAAAGGTTTCGTGCAGGGCGGTCAGATAGTTGGGGGTGATCGCCATTTCTTCGCGCGAGATCATGTCGGCGATCGTGTAGGTCGCCTTCTGGCTCGTGTTCAGGGTCTTGAACGCGTCGAAGAAAACGAAGGTCGCGGTCAGGGCCCAGACCAGAAGCGGGATGACGAGCACCGCTTCGACGGAGAGCGAGCCGGTTTCGGATTTGGCAAAGGTGCGGGGGAAAAACTTGGTCATTCTACTGGTCCTCGGATCACTGGGTCGCCGTGGTGTCGGCGGCTTGGGCAAGCGCGGCGGTTGCGGTCGCGGTCTGCGCGCGGTTGCCGGGCTCGGTGACGAAGGCGGTGCTGACCGTCATGGCGAAATGGCCATTGCGGTCCTTGACCAGACCCGCCCCCATGGGGGTGGTGGGGAAGAAGGGCTTCTGCTGGGCGCAGACCCGGACGATGACCATCGAGTTGATCTGACCCACGTCGAAGACCGTGTCATCGCGCTGATCCTCGTTCGAGGTGACGTCGATGCAGGCGGGACGGTCGGCCATCACATCGGTGCCGCCGGGGGCCACGGCCACCTGACGCATTTCGATCTGGATCGTGTCTTCGCAGTTCTCCACCAGCGCGCCATTTTCGCAGATCGCGGTGCGGAGTTCATCGAAACTGGGCACGCGGCCATTGCCGAGCCGCACATCGCGCACGGCGATGTCGACGGCGCGCTCCAGCATCACGGTCCGGATCATGTAATAGCCGGATTCAAAGCCGATCAGAACGATGCTCATGATCATGGGAAACAGAATGACGAATTCAATTGTCGCCGAACCGTTTTCCGCTCGGCGAAACCGGCCGAGGATTTTACGCAGGGAACTCATAACAACACTACTCCGCTACAGGGGAATTGGGGGAATTGGGGGAAAGGGGCGTGGCCTTATTGGGTCAACCTCAGCTTGGTGATTTCGGTGGCAATGGCGTTGAAGGCCTTGCCGATGTCGTCGCCTTCCACGTCATAGTGACGGTTGTCCCGGGCCGAGCAATCGGCCAGCACCTGCTCGGCGGCTTCGGGCGCCTGGAAGGCAATGGTATAGATCTCGATCTGATCGCCGGTCCGGGCCTGGGCGCAGATGTCCAGCAGGCGGCGGTCGGCATGGCTGTAGCCCAGGTCATCTTCGTCGATGATCGCATAGCGATGGGCATCATAGGCGGCCCAGTCCGAGTTGCGGAAGAAATACTTCGCTGCCGCGCGCACCGAGAAGCGCTCATAAAGCTGGTGGTAATCCCACTGCACCGCGTCGGTAGGCAGGGCGTCTTCATGCAGGTAGTGGTCGTCATTGGTGGTGCCGCTCGAGCGGGGACGATACCAGCGGGCGTTGGGGCCGTTCTTGTGGATTTCCACGATGAACCCGTCGAAGAAATTGCCGTTGGCCAGGGTTTCGGAATGCCAGATCCGGGTCGGGCCGGATTTGTATTCGTCCTTCAGGTCATGCTGGTGGGTGTTGATCCCGTCGGTCATCAGCACGACATATTTCTTCACATCGGGCGTGCCGGGGGCAACCGGGAAGCCGGCGGCGCTGGCCGGGGCCAGACCGTCGCCGACCATGCCGGTGACCACGTCCTGGAATTGCGGGGTCAGCACGCCCACGCCCCAGTTCATGCCGTAGTCGATGGCGGTCCAGCCGCGGGCGATCAGCGAGTCGATATGGCCGTGCAGCGCCAGTTCATCATTGCTGAACAGCATCATCGGCCGGTGGATCGTGGGGTCGGGGCGGCACCAGAAATCCCAGTTGCCGGGCTGGTTCAGATTGTCATAGCTGCCCTTGGCGAAATGGCCCGAAAGCTCGGCCACGGTGCCGCTGACCAGATTGCGGGTGCGGAAATCCTCGTCGCGGAACCGCAGGCAATTGGTCGAGGTGTTGCCGGGGCTGTAGACTGCAATCGCATTGGGGTTGACGGGCGCCGGGTCGAGGGCCAGCGGCGAGGTGTTGAACTTCAGCGCTGCGGTGGTGCTCATCGGCAGGTTCAGCCGCGCCATCAGATCCGCATCCATATGCACCTGGCGCGAATAGGGAATGATGGAGATCAGCGTCCGGTCGTGCAGGTTGTTGTTCAGGATCGTGGTGACGAATTTCTTCGCCTCGGTCTTCAGGCGGGTCATCTTGGTGCCGGCCATCGAACCGGAGGTGTCGAGCACCAGGGCGATCTCGATCATCTCGTTGCCCTCACGGGCCCCCGAGGCGGCGCCGCCGGGCAGGCTCTCGATGCCGAGCATGTTCATGAACATGGTGTTCATCTGGAAATTGGCCTGGGCATTGACCCAGCGGCTGGCGATCCGGTCCACATTGCCGGGCTTCTTGGTCTCCGATTGCACGGTGACCATGTCGGCGGAGAAGCCGGCCTTGGCCATGTGGCTGTGCACCAGCGCTTCGACCTCGGCCTGGGTTTCGGCCGACTGGTTCAGGGAGGAGGAGGCGACCACCGCCGTGTCGATCGTGTTCTGGAGCTTCACCCGATGCCGTTCATGGCGGATCAGATCCACGGCCATGCCGGAGATCATCAGGATCAGGATGAACATGAAGAGGGAGAAGATGACCAGCGAGCCGGATTCGTCGCGGCGGAAAGACTCGGGGGCTGTCTTATTCCATTTCGTCCGCATTTGGACCTCACTATTTAACAGGTGTCTCTCGGGTGGGAAAAGAGAGACGAAAACAAATCTAAAATTGTTATAGTGGTGAAATGTGGCGCAAGTAGGGCAAATTGTGACGGTCCTGACCGCGTTTCTGCCTCGTTTCGGCACCAGTTTATTTGGATAGGCTGAAATTGATCGTGAATGCGCACCAATGCCGGAGGAGGGCAGCAAAACGCGGTCTGGTTTTAAGCTGACGTTAAGTCAAAGAACGCAAGACACGGGCAAACCCGGAGGAGAACCCTGATGGATGCTGGCATCAAAACCGAACCGACCTTCCGCGAAAGCGTGGATCTGATGTTCAACCGCGCGGTGGCGCTGATGGACCTGCCGCCCGGTCTGGAAGACAAGATAAGGGTCTGCAATTCGACCTATACGGTGCGCTTCGGCGTCAAGCTGCGGGGCTCGATCCATACGTTCACCGGTTATCGTTCGGTCCATTCGGAGCATATGGAACCGGTCAAGGGCGGCATTCGCTATGCGATCGGCGTCAATCAGGACGAGGTGGAAGCGCTGGCCGCCCTGATGACCTATAAATGCGCCCTGGTGGAAACGCCCTTTGGCGGCTCCAAGGGCGGGCTTTGCATCGACCCTCGGGAATATGACGAAGATGAGCTGGAGCGGATCACCCGGCGCTTTGCCTATGAGCTGGCCAAGCGCGACCTGATCAATCCGGCGCAGAACGTGCCCGCGCCCGACATGGGGACGGGGGAGCGCGAGATGGCCTGGATCGCCGATCAATACAAGCGGATGAACACCTCCGAGATCAATGCCAATGCCTGCGTGACCGGCAAGCCGCCCAATGCGGGGGGGATTCAGGGCCGGGTCGAGGCCACGGGGCGCGGCGTGCAATATGCGCTGCAGGAATTTTTCCGTCATCCCGACGGGGTCGCCATGGCCGGGCTGAACGGCACGCTGGAGGGCAAACGCGTCATCGTTCAGGGGCTCGGCAACGTGGGCTATCACGCGGCCAAGTTTCTGGCCGAGGAGGACGGCTCGATCATCACCGGGATCATCGAGCGCGACGGCGCGCTGGTGGATGATGGCGGTCTGGATGTGGATGCGATCCGGCAGTGGATCGCCAACCACGGCGGCGTGAAGGGCTATCCCAATGCGACCTATGTGGAAGACGGTCCGGTGGTGCTGGAAAAGGAATGCGACATTCTGATCCCGGCCGCCCTGGAAGGGGTGATCAATCTCACCAATGCGGACCGGGTGAAGGCGCCGCTGATCATCGAGGCCGCCAATGGCCCGTTGACGGCCGGCGCCGACGAGATCCTGCGCAACAAGGGTGCGGTGATCATTCCCGACATGTACGCCAATGCCGGCGGTGTGACGGTCTCCTATTTCGAATGGGTCAAGAACCTCAGCCATATCCGCTTTGGCCGGATGCAGCGCCGCCAGGAAGAGGCGCGGCACATGCTGATCGTCGAGGAGCTGGAGCGTCTGTCGGAACATCTGGGCGAGGCCTGGACCATGACCGGCGACTTCAAGGAGAAGTACCTGCGTGGCGCGGGCGAGCTTGAGCTGGTGCGCTCGGGCCTCGATGACACGATGCGCGGCGCCTATCAGGCGATGCACAACATCTGGCGGTCCCGCGATGACGTGACCGATCTGCGCACGGCGGCCTATATCGTCGCCATTGAACGGGTTGCCTCGAGCTATCAGGCCAAGGGGCTCTGACCGGGATCTGACGGGGCGAAGTTTCGTCGCCCAAGGGCGCGCCGCTTCTGGACAAGCGGCGCGGGCGGACCGATATAATGCCCCATGTCCTTGCCACCCGGATTCCTTGACGAGCTGAAATCGCGCCTGTCGCTGTCGCAAGTGGCAGGGCGCAAGGTCACATGGGATACGCGCAAGTCCAATCAGGGCAAGGGCGATATGTGGTCGCCATGCCCGTTCCACCAGGAAAAGACCGCGTCGTTCCACGTGGATGACCGCAAGGGGTTCTATTACTGCTTTGGCTGCCACGAGAAGGGCGACCTGTTCTCCTTCGTGCAGCAGACCGAAAACGTGGGCTTCATGGAGGCGGTGGAGATCCTCGCCCGCGAGGCCGGCATGACCATGCCCGCCCGTGACCCCAAGGCCCAGGAACGGGCCGACCGGCGGACCCAACTGATCGAGGTGATGGAGCAGGCGGTGCAGTTCTTTCGCCTGCAACTGCGCACCGGCAATGCCTCTGCCGCCCGCGACTATCTGGCCGGGCGCGGTCTTGATGAGGCCGCACAGGCGCGTTGGGAGATCGGCTATGCGCCCGCCGCCTGGCAGGCGCTTTGGGATCACCTGACGGGCAAGGGTGTGGCCGAAGACCTGATCCTGGCCGCCGGTCTTGCCAAGCCCTCGACCAAGGGCAAGCGCCCCTATGACACGTTCCGCGACCGGATCCTGTTTCCGATCCGCGACGCGCGG
>JAOXSD010000364.1 GCA_025800205.1 Silicimonas sp.
GGGCGGCGCGCCCCGGTCGGGGATCGGCAGGTGGCACCATGCCACGCCTGCCGCCTCCAAATCTTCGGCGAAAGTGCCGGCCCCTGCATAAAGGAGTTCCTCGCGTTCGGTCATGGTCAGCACCAGATCCGGCCCCCAGCGCAGAAGTGCTGTGAGATCCGCCTGATAGGTGCCGCCGCGCCCGGGGATCGGGGCGAGGCCGAGGAGGCCCGCGCGCACGGGCAGGGATGCGATGCGGTAACCGGCCATCACGGGCGCCTCATTTCGCAGCTTGTCCGGTGCCGCCGATACCGCCTTCGGGCGGTTGGGTCTGATGCACCGGCTGGCAGGCGGCCAGGGTCAGGATCACAAGGAGGGTGGCAAGGGGTCTGATCATCATTCGTCCTTTGTCGCGTAATCATAGCCGCCGAAACGGGCGCGGTGGGGGCCGGTGCCGGGGAGGCTCTGGGCCTTGGCATCAAGCCGCTCCAATAGCGCCATCTGTTCGGCGCGGTATTGGGCGGTGAGGATCTGCAGGCCCTCGTCGGTGAGGCCGGTGTAATGGGCGGCGCGGTCGAAGAAACCGCCGTCGCCGGTGACGTTCTCGACCGCAGCGGCCCCGTGATCGCCCAGGTTGTCCGCCAGATAGGTGAGCTGGGCGGCGCTGCCTTGCGAGGGCAGATAGGCGGCGGTGGTGAGGCGGAGACCATTTGTGTCCTCCTCCACACTGCCTGCGGCGCGCAAAAGGTCAAGGAGCGTGCGGGGGTGCACGTCCTGGCTGATCGAGCGGGCCAGCGCCTCGAAGGACGGCGCCGGGCCTTTCACAGGCAGGATGTCGATGCCGGAGCGGCGCCAGGCGGCGGCGAGGCGGGCGGGGACGGAGACGCTTTCGAGGTCTTCAGCCGCATCACGCAGCCGGGCGATGTCGCGCCGTTGCAGGCCTGACAGCACCGCCAGGCGGCTGTCGGTTGGTGTGTCCGAGCTTTCCTCGGCCGCCAGCAGGAAGGCGCGTTTCAGCGGGTCCACCAGATCGCGGAACCCCAGCCCGTGCCGGATCGCGAGGCGCGCCAGCGGCAGGAAAATGCGGGTGAAGGTCTCGGAAAGCATATGGGTAATTTACACATCATCTCTTGACGGGCCAGCGCGAATCCCTTCATGTGTTTTTTGCACATTTTTGGAGAGTGAGATGAAAAGCAAAACTCTGATGCTTCTTTCGGCCCTTGCCCTGGTGGCCTGCGGACCTGTTATCCAAACCACATCGGGGTCGGATTTCGTCGCACGCGGCGGCTCGATTGATGCCGAGATCCGCAAACTCGCCTCGGTCGAGCCGAACCTGAAGTTTCCCGCGCGTATCGGCGTGGCGCGGATCGTGAACGGGCAATTGTCGGCACCGTCGGAGAAGGAACGCGCGGCGCTGACCCGGCTTCTGGACAAGCATCGGGGCAAGGGCGAATGGGTGCCGATCAGCCCGCTGGTGGCGGGACTGGTCAATGAGACACGCCACGACCATCCGGTGAAGCGGATGCGCCGCGCCGCCGCCCGCCAGCATCTGGATTATCTGCTGGTCTATGAACTGGGCGCGCGGGGCAATGCGCGCAGGCATACGCCCTTTGCCCTGGCCGATGTGACGATCATCGGCGGCATGCTGTTGCCGACCCGGGTCAATTCCGTGACCGGCATCGGGGCGGCGGCCTTTGTGGATACCCGGAACGGCTATACCTATGGCCATTCGCACATGACCAAGGATCTGACCGGGTTGGCACGAAGCTGGTATGGCGATCAGGCGGAACGGCGGTTGCGGGAGAAGGCGGTGGGGGAAATCGCCCGGGATCTGATGCCCGAGATCGACGAGATGCTGGTGCGTCTGGGGCAGGCGCAGACCCGCTAGCATCTGGTGGACGGCCCCCCTGTGCCGCAGTATCCTTGCGAGTCTCAAGGGGGCGAGCCGAACATGAGTGACACACAACCCGCCTATCAGGTGCTGGCGCGCAAATACCGGCCCGAGACCTTTGCCGATCTGGTCGGTCAGGAGGCGATGGTCCGCACGCTGAAGAACGCCTTCGAGGCGGACCGGATCGCGCAGGCCTTCGTGATGACCGGCATTCGCGGGATCGGCAAGACGACCACGGCGCGGATCATCGCCAAGGGGATGAATTGCATCGGTGTCGATGGCACGGGCGGGCCGACGACGGAGCCTTGTGGGGTGTGTGAGCATTGTGTGGCGATTGCCGAAGGGCGCCATGTGGATGTGATGGAGATGGATGCAGCCTCGCGCACCGGTGTGGGTGACATTCGCGAGATTATTGACAGCGTGCATTACCGGGCGGCCTCGGCCCGCTACAAGATCTATATCATCGACGAGGTGCACATGCTCTCGACCAGCGCGTTCAATGCGCTCTTGAAGACGCTGGAAGAGCCGCCCGCGCACGTCAAATTCATCTTTGCCACCACCGAGATCCGCAAGGTGCCGGTGACGGTGCTGTCGCGCTGTCAGCGCTTCGATCTGCGCCGGATCGAGCCCGAGGACATGATCGCGATGCTCAAGCGCATTGCGATGAGCGAGGGGGCCGAGATTGCCGAGGATGCGCTGGCGCTGATCACGCGCGCCGCCGAAGGCTCGGCCCGGGATGCGACCTCGCTCTTGGATCAGGCGATTTCCCATGGCGCGGGCGAGACCAGTGCGGACCAGGTGCGCGCCATGCTCGGGCTGGCGGATCGCGGCCGGGTGATGGATCTCTTTGAGAAGATCATGACCGGCGATGCGGCGGGCGCCCTGGCCGAAATCGGTGCGCAATATGCCGACGGGGCCGATCCCATGGCGGTGCTGCGCGATATTGCCGAGATCACCCATTGGATCAGCGTCATCCGCATCACCCCCGAAGCTGCCGACGACCCCACCGTGTCGCCCGATGAGCGCGCGCGGGGGCAGGCGCTGGCGGATCGGTTGCCGATGCCTGCGCTCACGCGCATGTGGCAGATGGCGCTGAAGGCGCTTGAAGAAGTGGGCAGCGCCCCCAATGCGATGATGGCCGCCGAGATGGCGGTGATCCGCATGACCCATGTGGCCGACCTGCCCACACCGGGCGATCTGGTGGCCAAGCTGAAAGACACGCCCCCTCCCCCGCCGCCCTCGGGCGGTGGTGCGCCTGCCCCTTCGGGCGGCATGAGCCATGCGCCGCAGAGCCGCGCGCCTGCGGGTGCGCCGAGCGGCGGGCCGCAGGCCGCACTGGCGACAGAAACGCAGGGCGCGCTGGCGCGCTATCCCACCTTCATGCATGTGGTCGATCTGATCCGCTCCAACCGCGACATGAAACTGGTGGTCGAGGTGGAGGACAATCTGCGCCTCGTCTCCTACAGCCCCGGCCGGATCGAGTTCGAGCCGGGACCGAAAGCGCCGCGCGATCTGGCGCAACGGATGGGCCAGCGTTTGCAGCTCTGGACCGGGGCCCGCTGGGCGGTTTCGGTGACCAAGGAGGGCGGCGCACCTTCGATCACCGAAGCGCGCAATGCGGAAAGCGAGGCGCTGAAGGCGGCTGCACGGGCGGACGAGACCGTGGCGGCGGTGCTGGCGGCCTTTCCGGGCGGCACCATCGGCGAGCTGAAGACGCCCGAGACGCTGGCCAGCGAACTGGCCGAGACAGCACTTTCGGAAGTCGAGGACGAGTGGGATCCGTTCGAGGAAGAGTGATCCGGGGCTTTCACCCTTTTTCAAGGCTCTAGACTAGCAATCTCCATAATTCCTCCTTGAGGGTAGCCTGGTCCTTTCGCCAGCGCCATTCGCATTCCTTGAGATGGAGCTCGAAATCTTTCGAGACGCCGTTGAACTTGGCCAGCCTCCGCTTGGTGAAGC
>JAOXSD010000002.1 GCA_025800205.1 Silicimonas sp.
TGGCGGCCAATGCGCAGGATGCCTCTCTGATGCAGCTCTATATTGACCGTTACCCACAGGGCGCGCATGCCACTGAGGTGTTCGCCTTTCTGGATGAGGCCGGGCAGGGCGGCACCCAGACCCGCGCGCTGAGCGTCGAAGCTCAGGACGAACAGGCCGAGCGTCTTTGGAAGCTGGCCCAACGCAGCCGGATGCGGCCTCTGCTTGAGTTTTACCTTGAGCAATACCCCGATGGCCGCCACGCCGCGCAGGCGCAGCGGCTGATCGCCTCGATCCCCCGGCCCGAGGACAGCACGCCGGGTGGCATTTGTGAGCGGCTCGCGACCCATCCCCGCGACCGGACGGCCAGTATCACGGGCGTTCCTTTCAGCCGGTTGCAGGAAAACGCGCTGACGGCCATTCAGGCCTGCAGCGCGGCGGCGGCACAGTCGCCGGATCTGTCGCACTACGTGGCGCTACTGGCACGGGCGACGATTGCGGCGGGGGATGTGGAACGTGCCGTGACCCTCTACAAACAGGCCGCTACTGAGGGGGATTTGCGGGCGATGGTGTCCCTGGCGCAATTGCATGAAAGCGGCACCGGCGTCCCTCAGGACATGGGCACAGCGCTGGACCTGTACGAGCGCGCGGCGGCAGGGGGCAGCGCCGATGCCATGATCAACCTCGCCGTTACCCTGTTTGAAGGTCAGATCGTTCCCAAAGACGACACGCGCGCCGTCGCACTTTTGCAGCAAGCCGCTGACGGTGGGTCGGCCAAGGCGACGTTCAATCTTGGGGTGCTGGCGCAAGATGGTGCCGCCGGTGAGCCCGAGCAGGCATTGGGTTACTTCCAGAAGGCAGCGCGCGATGGTGAATATCAGGGCTATCTGGCGGCGGCGATCCTTCTGGACGAAGGGCGCGGCGTCCCTCGTGATCCGTTGGAGGCCGCGCGGATGCTTCTACGCGGGGCTGCCGAAGATAACGGAGCGATCCTCGATCAGCTATCCCTCGCCTCAGACCAATGGTCGCGCGACACCCTGATGGAGGTGCAACGGCTTCTGCAAAAGGCAGGATACTACAACAGCACCATCGACGGCGTGCCGGGGCCGAATTTCATTGCGGCGCTGCGGCAATGGCGCAGTGGTGGGTTCGATCCGATCATTCTCGCCGGGAACTGACGCTAGTTGACAGGCACAAACTCAATCCGCCGGTTGCGTCGTTTGCCGTCTGCTGTGTCATTCGACACAACCGGGCGGCTTTCGCCATAGCCAACCGTCAGCAGGCGCTCCGGCGCGATCCCCTGATCGACCAGATAGGTGTTGACCGCCTGCGCACGACGTTCACTGAGAACACGGTTGGCCTCGTCCGAGCCATCGCTGTCCGTGTGTCCGCCTATCTCGATCTTCAGGTCCGGGCAACGGTCGACAATGTCATGCAGATTGCTCAGCAGCGGAATCGAGTCATTGGTCAGCCGCGCACTGCCCGAGTTGAAGTAGATATTGCCGGTGCGGGACAGAATCTCCATCCGCCCTTCACAGGCCTCGCGATCCAGATCCCCCTTGGTCTCCAGCGCAGCGGCCCCCGGCGTGGCCGAG
>JAOXSD010000016.1 GCA_025800205.1 Silicimonas sp.
CTACCCCTCGGCCCGCCTGTCGGGCCCGTCTGAGGGGATGATAGCCAAGCGGGATTTCCCTGTCATGGGCGTTTTTGGAACCGGGCCACAAAGAACCCGTCAATGCCGCCCTGATCCGCCCAGTGGTCAGGGCGCAGACGCAGGCAGCCCTCCGGGGTCCGCCAGGCCGGATCAAACCCGTCACCTGCGGGCACAAGCTCCAGATCTCCAATACGGGCGAGGGCTGCCGCCACCTGCTCCTCGCCCTCTTCGGGGAACAGCGAACAGGTGCAAAAGACCAACGCACCCCCCGGCACCAGCCAACCAGCGGCCCGGTCGATCAGATCGGCCTGCAGCTTCGCCAGATCCGCCACACCGCTGCCATCGCGGGCATGGGCCAGATCCGGATGGCGCCGGAGCGTGCCCGACGCCGAACAGGGCGCATCGAGCAGGATCGCCTCGAACGGCGCCTCGGGGGTCCATTTCAGCGCATCCGCCGCGACAACCTCCGCCTGCAACCCGGTGCGCGCAAGGTTCTCCGCCACCC
Source organism: Silicimonas sp. (assembly GCA_025800205.1). Taxonomy (GTDB): domain Bacteria; phylum Pseudomonadota; class Alphaproteobacteria; order Rhodobacterales; family Rhodobacteraceae; genus CALKXV01. The sequence goes on from JAOXSD010000016.1 coordinate 527, forward strand.
GCTCCAGCCGCGGTTTCGACACATCCAGCGCGGTCACCTGCGCGCCCCGTGCGGCCAGCTGCATGGTCTTGCCACCGGGGGCGGCGCAGAGATCCAGCACCCGCGCGCCCGGCGCGGGCGCCAACAGCCGCGCCGCCACCGCAGCGCCTGCATCCTGCACCCACCAGGCGCCCTCATCGAACCCCGGCAGGGCCGAAACCTGTCCGGCCTCGCGCAGCCGCAATCCGCCATCGGGGCGGATCTCGGCACCGAGCCGCTCCGCCCAATGGGCCGCCTCGCCCGGATCCTTCAGGGTCAGATCCAGCGGCGGGTCGGCGGCAAACACCGCCTCCATATCCGCCAGCGCCCCCTTGCCCCAGGCCCTGGTCAGCCGCTTGCGCAGCCATTTCGGCACCCCCGGCAGGGGCGCCGCTTCCCAATCGGGCGCCCGGCGCAACAGGTTGCGCATCACCCCGTTCACCAGCCCGGATTTCGACCGGATCACCAGGGTCACGGCGGCATCCACCACCGCATGGTCCGGCGCGCCGGTGACGAAAATCTCATAGATCGCCAGCCGCAGCGCGTTCAGCACCGGGTCTTCCGGCTTCATCCGCAGATGCGGGCCCAGAAGCCGGTCCGAACGCCCCGCCCAGCGCAGGGCCCCCGTGGCCAGACGGCCCACCCGGGCGCGTTCGCCCGGGTCCAGCCCCTCTGTCACCGCAGGCAGCGCCTCGCTCAGCAACTGGCCCTCTTCGGTCACCAAAGTCATGGCCCGCACCGCAGCGACCCGTGCCTCCAAGCCCGCTTTTTCCATGGCACTCACTTGTCTGAAATCCACGCACCCCTATAACAGACCAAGACCCGGCCACAAGGAAACCCGATGTCAGAGCCCGAGACCCCAGACCTGCCGCCTGCGGCCCAACGCGCGCTCGCAGAGGCCGAGGAGCGGCGCAAAAAGGTCAAGGCACAGATCCTGCCCAAGGAATTGGGCGGCCGCGACGGGCCCGAACCGGTGCGCTATGGCGATTGGGAAAAGAAGGGCATCGCGGTCGATTTCTGACCGGTCCCGCACAGCGCGCGCGCAAAAAACGCCTGCCCCCTTGATCTGCGCCGGCAATCCGGCAAACCTGCCCCAAAGTAAGGCGAGGGGCAGACAGGCGTGGAGGCATTGGGCCTGACATTCGAGATGGTGGTGGTGCTGGGCGTCATCGCCGTGACCATCGGGTTGTTCGTTTCCGAAATCGTGCGCGTGGATGTGGCCGCCTTCGCCATCATGGTGCTCTTGGGCCTCCTCACCATGGTCCCCGGCCTAGAGGGCCTCGTTGATGTGCGCCAGTTGTTCGACGGGTTCAGCTCCAACGCGGTGGTCTCGATCATCGCGGTGATGATCATCGGCGCGGGGCTCGACCGCACCGGCGCCATGTCCTCGGTCGCCACCTGGATCACCCGCGTGGGCGGGGCGACCGAAAGCCGGATCATCCTGCTGATTTCCTCGGTCGTCGGCGTGATTTCATCGTTCATGCAGAACGTGGGTGCTGCCGCCCTCTTTCTGCCGGTGGTCAGCCGCGTCTCCACCCGCACCGGCCTGCCCATGTCGCGCCTGCTGATGCCCATGGGGTTCTGCGCCATCCTCGGCGGCACCATGACCATGGTCGGCTCCTCGCCGCTGATCCTGCTGAACGACCTGCTCATTTCGATCAACACCACCCTGCCGGGTGACGCCCAGATGGAGACCTATTCGCTCTTCTCCGTCACCCCGATCGGGGCGGCCCTGATCATAACCGGCCTGGTCTATTTCATCATCTTCGGACGTTTCGTCCTGCCCTCGGCCAATCGCGACGACACCGGCACCGCCCAATCGACGCTGGAATATTTCAACACCACCTACGGGCTCGACGGGGTGATCCACGAAATCGACGTGCCGCCGGGCAGCCTGCTGGTGGGTCACACGATGGGCGATCTGCAAGCGGCCTTCAACGTCCAGGTCATCGCCACCGCCTTTCACGGCCGCACCTACACCGCACCGCCCCGCGACGTGATGATCGAAGCGCCCGCCAAACTCGCCATCATCGCCGATGCCGAGGCGATCCGCGACTTCAAGGATGCCTTCATGCTGCCCGAAGCCACCGAACTCGAAACCTTCGCCGAGGCGCTGCACCCGGGAAAGGCCGGCATTGCCGAGGTGGTGATCCCGCCCGGCTCCGGCGTGATCGGCAAGACCATGCGGGAATTGTGGCTGCGCAAGGTCTATGGCCTCTCACCGCTGGTGATCCACCGGGGCGGCGAAACCCTGACCCAGGACAATTGCGATTTCGGCGGCATTCCCCTCGCCGCCGGCGACACGCTCGTCTGCCACACCCCCTGGGAAAGCCTCGTGCGGCTGGAACAGGACCGGGATTTCGTCGTGGTCACCACCGATTTCCCCCATGAAGACCTGCGCCCGAAGAAGATCATCTGGGCGCTGACCTTCTTTTTCATCGCCCTTGGCCTCGTCCTCTTTTCCGACCTGCGCCTGTCGCTCTGCCTGCTGGTCGGCGCCGTGGGCATGATCCTGTCGAAAGTCATCTCCATCGACGAGGCCTATGACGCGGTTTCCTGGCAGACCGTCTTCCTCCTCGCCTCCCTGATCCCGCTCGGCCAGGCGGTGCAGGCCACCGGCACCGCCGGATGGATCGCCGATCAGGTGCTCTATGTGATGGACGGCATGCCGCTCTGGGTGCTGCAGGCCGCCATTGCCGTGCTCGCCACCTTCTTCACGCTGGTGATGTCCAACGTCGGCGCCACCGTCCTGCTGGTCCCACTCGCCGCCAATATCGCCCTTGGCGCGGGCGCCGACCCCGCGCTTTTCGCCCTCACCGTCGCCATTTCGACCTCGAATTCCTTCCTGATCCCGACCCATCAGGTCAACGCCCTGATCATGGGGCCGGGCGGTTACCGGGTGATCGACTTCATGCGCGCGGGCGGCATCATGACGATCCTCTTTCTCGTGGTCTCGCTTTCGGTGCTCAATCTGCTCTACTAAGGGGCGAAAGGAACGGGCATGGCTATCACCCTGAAAGACGTGGCAGAACGCGCGGGCGTGTCCCGCTCTGCGGTCTCGCGCACCTTCACCGAAGGCGCCTCGGTCGCGCCCAAGACCCGCGACAAGGTGCTGAAGGCCGCCGCCGAACTGGGCTACAGCCCCAATGTGCTGGCCTCCTCGCTCACCACCGGGCGCACCAAACTCGTCGGCCTGATCAGCGACAACTTTCACAACCCGATCTTTCTGCAGGTCTTCGACCGCTTCACCCGGCGCCTGCAGGAACAGGGATTGCGGCCCCTGCTGGTCAATCTCTCGGGCGAGACCGACCCGCAGAATTCCGTCCGCATGCTCCAGCAATATTCGGCGGATGCGGTGATCGTGGCGTCCTCGACCCTGCCCGGCTCTTTCGCCCAGAGCTTTCACAAGGCCGGCATGAAGATCGTCCATTCCTTCGGCCGCCATGTGGCGCGCCCCAAGGTCCATGTGGTCGGCATCGACAATATCGCCGCCGGTCGGCTGGCTGCCAAAACCCTGATATCACGCGGTTATTCCCGGATCGGCATGATGGCCGGCCCGGCGGGCGCAACCTCGACCCAGGACCGGCTTGCGGGGTTTCTCGAAGTGATGCGCGAGCATCCCGAAATCGACGTCACCTCGTCTTTTGCGACCGCCTATTCTTTTGACGCAGGCCGCGCCGAAATGGCGCGTCTACTCGCGGACCGCCCGGCTGAGGCCTATTTCTGCGGCGACGATGTGCTCTCGGTCGGCGCCCTTGCCGCCGCTCAGGAAGCAGGCGTGGATGTGCCGGGCGACCTCGGCATTCTGGGCCTCAACGACATGGAAATTGCGGGCTGGCAGAACATCGACCTGACCACGCTCCACAACCCGTTTGCCGAGATCGTCGACGCCTCGATCGACCTCGTTCTGGCGATGCTGGAGGAGGGAGAGACCAAACCCGAAGCCCGTCTCTTCCCCTGCGAACTGGTCGAACGCGGCACCCTCCGGCCGCCGCCCGCCTAGAACCCGATACTCGCCAGATACTCCCGGTTGTAGCGCGCGTCTTCCATCGGCGTGACATCCAGCGTCGGATCGCAATCCTGCTCCACCGTGCACCAGCCTTCAAACCCATGGTCCAGCAGCATCTGCCGAACGGCAGGAAAATCCACATCCCCCAGCCCCAGCTTGCAGAAAATCCCCTGCCCGCAGGCCTCGTAGAACCCGGTGCGCCTGGCGATCACATCGGCCTTCACCGCCGGGTCGATATCCTTGAAATGCATATAGGAAATCCGCCCCATATGCCGCGCCATGAAGGCCACCGGATCGAACCCCGCATAGGAATGATGGCCGGTGTCGAAACAGATCTTCAACAGCCGCTCGTCCACCTCGTCCAGCAACCGCTCCAACTCGGGCTCGAAATCCATGAAGCCCGCCGCATGGGCGTGAATGCCCACGGTCAGCCCGTAGTCCTCCGCCCCCATCTTGGCCACCGTCGCGATCCGGTCCCGGAACGCCGCCCATTCGCCCGCGTCCATCTGCACCGCCTCGCCTGCGCGCCCCGCCGTCGGCGCCCGGCGCTCGGAAATCGAATCGATCAGCACCAGATGTTGCGCCCCATGGGCCGCCAGCGCCTTGCAGGTGCGAACGGCACCATCAAGCACATCGTCCCATGCATCCGGGTCATGGAACGGGCGGAACACCACGCCCCCGATCAACTCCTGCGAAAACTCGGACAATGCCTCGCCCAGCTCCACCGGATCCTCCGGCATATAGCCCACCGGCCCAAGCTCGATGCCCGTATAGCCCGCGTCGCGGTTCTCCTGCAGCACCTGCCGCCAGGGCGGGTTGCGCGCGTCGCCTGCAAATTCCACCCCCCAGGAACAGGGGGCATTTCCGATCCGGATCATGTCACTCACCTCAGATTTCGTCCAACCGCACCCAGCCGCGCCGGGCCTGACTTTCATGTGCCGCCGCGATCACCCGGTTGACCTCATAGCCTTCTTCGAAGGTGGGCCAACGGTTCTCGCCCGTTTCGATGGCCGCCAGAAAATCCCGCGCCTCGATGATGATCTGGTCCTGATAGCCAGTGCCATGACCCGGCCCCTGACAAAACGGCAGGTAATCCGGATGGCTCGGCCCGGTCAGGATTTTCTTGAACCCGCGTTCCGCCTCCGGCGCGTCGGTGGTGTAAAGCCAGAGCGCATTCTGATCCTCCCCGTCAAAGCGGATCGCGCCCTCGGTCCCGTCGATCTGATAGGCATAGCCCATCTTCCGCCCCGTCGCGACGCGGGAGGAAAAGAGCGTGCCCATCACACCGCTTTCAAATCGCAGGATCAGGGCGGCCTGATCGTCATTCTTCACCTCGACACCGCCGCGCGTTCTATGGACCGTCTCGACCGACGCACAAAGTTCCGCCACCGGCCCCATGAAGGCACGGGCGCAATTGATGATATGGGGGGCCAGATCGCCCATATTCCCGTTCGCCATATCCTCTGTCCGCCAGTTCGCCGGCAGGTTCGGGTCAGCCAGAAAATCCTCGGTCATCTCGGCCCGGAAACAGGTGACCTGCCCGATCCGCCCGTCTTCGACCAATTGACGCGCATATTGCGTCGCAGGCGTGCGGATATAATTGAAGCCGATCATGTTGATCGCCCCCGCCGCCTCGGCCGCCGCCATCATCGCGCGCCCATCCTCCAAAGACGCGCCGAGCGGCTTTTCACAGAGCACCGGCTTGCCTTCCGCAAACGCCGCCAGCGCGATCTCCCGGTGAAGATGCTGGGGCGTGGCGATCACCACCGCCTCCACCTTCGGATCAGTGACCAGCTCCCGCCAATCCGCCACACCCCGCGCAAACCCGAAATCGCGGGCGTACCGCTCCGCACTCTCCGCTGACGACGCCGCCACCATCTCCAGCCGGGGCCGCAATGCAGTGCCAAACACCGCCCCGACCGACGAAAACGCCACCGCATGGGCCTTTCCCATATAGCCGCCCCCGACAATGCCGATGCCGATGTCCCGTGTCGTCTCTGCCATTCGCCCCTCCCTCGCGCGATAGGGTTGCAACCGGTTGCAAAACCCGTATCTTCCGTTTCGCACCCTTGGTCAATATCACAGATCAAGGATCGCAACGCCCGGAAGGAGACAGGATGCGCGAGAGAACCGTGGAACTGACGGTGGCACAGGCCATCATTCGCTATCTCGACAATCAGTTCATTGAGATCGATGGCGAGGAAATGCGCCTCTGCGGCGGCGGTTTCGGTATTTTCGGCCATGGCAATGTCACCTGCCTCGGCGAGGCGCTGCAGGACGTGAAAGACACTCTGCCGCTCTATCGCGGCCAGAACGAACAGGCGATGGGCTTTGCCGCTGCCGGTTACGCGAAAACCTGGGCGCGCCGCCGCTTCATGTTCTGCACCGCCAGTGCCGGGCCCGGCACCGCCAACCTGCTGACCTCGGCCGCGCTCGCCCACGCCAACCGCCTGCCCATGCTGCTTCTCTGCGGTGACATCTTCCTCACCCGCCTGCCCGACCCGGTGCTGCAGCAGCTCGAACATTTCAACAACCCGGCCATGGGGCTGAACGATGCCTTCAAACCGGTCTGCCGCTACTGGGACCGGATCACCCATCCCGCACAGATCATCCAGACCCTGCCCAACGCCATCGGCACCATGCTCGACCCGGCCGATTGCGGCCCCGCCTTCCTCGGCCTGCCGCAGGATGTTCAGGGCTGGACCTATGAGTATCCCGAAAGCTTCTTCGAGAAACGCACCCATCGCATCCGCTCGCAACCCGCCGATGCGAATGAGATCGCCGACGCCATCGCCATGCTGAAAACCGCCAAACGCCCGATGATCATCGCAGGCGGCGGCGTGCAATATGGCGACGCGGTCGCGGAACTCACCGCCTTCGCCGAGGCGAGCGGGATCCCCGTGGTCGAAACCATCGCAGGTCGCGCCAACATGCGCCACGACCACGCGCTCAACATCGGCCCCATCGGCGTCACCGGCTCCGACAGCGCCAACACGATCGCCGAAGAGGCCGACGTGATCCTCGCCGTGGGCACGCGGCTTCAGGATTTCACCACCGGCTCCTGGACCGCCTTTGCCAAGGACGCGCAACTCATCGGCCTCAACGTGGGCCGTCACGATGCGGTCAAACACATGGCCCTGCCGGTGATCGGCGATTGCAAACAGACCCTGCCCGCGCTCACCGCCGCAGGTTACAAAGCGCCCGCCGACTGGACCGCGAAGGCGCAGGCCGAACGCGCCAAATGGGACGATTACGTCAAGGAAAATACAACGGTTGGAAACCGCCCCAGCTCCTATGCGCAGGCGGTGGGCGTGGTGAACGACCTTTGCCACAAACGCGACCGGGTGGTTGCGGCGGCAGGCGGCCTCCCCGCCGAGGTTACCGCCAACTGGAAGACGCTTGAGACCGGCACGGTGGACGTGGAATTCGGTTTTTCCTGCATGGGCTACGAGATCGCCGGTGCCTGGGGCGCGCGCATCGCCCAGATGGAGCGCGAGCCCGACCGCGAGGTGATCAGCTTCTGCGGGGACGGCTCCTATCTCTTGATGAATTCCGACATCTACTCCTCGGTTATCACCGACACCAAACTGATCGTTCTGGTGTTGGACAACGGCGGTTTCGCGGTGATCAACAAGCTGCAGAACAACGTGGGCCAGGAGAGTTTCAACAACCTTCTGACCGACACACCCACCGCGACCAAATTGGTCGATGTGGATTTCGAAGCCCATGCGCGTGCCATGGGCGCCGAGGCCGAAACCGTCGACCACGCCAAGGATCTGGCCGCCGCATTCGAGCGCGCCCAGGCCGCCGACAAGACCTACGTCATCGTGATGAAGGTCGACGCCTATGAGGGCTGGACCACCGAAGGCCACGCCTGGTGGGAAGTGGGCACGCCGCACATCACCGACAAGGACAACGTGCGCGTGAAACATCTGGAAATCGAAGCGGAACGGGCCAAGCAGCGGCGCGGGGTCTGACGCCCCCGCGCGGGGGGAGCGCTGCTCCCCCTTCCCCCCTCGAGGTATTTGGAACAGGAAGAAGATGAGCAGACTGACCGACGGGATTGCAGAGAACAACTTTATCATCGTCGGACGGGCGGGGATCGATTTCTTCACCGATGCCGGCGTGAAAGTCGAAGACGCCGCGACCATGACAGTGGATCTTGGCGGCTCGTCCGCCAATATCGGGGCCGGCATCTGCAAACTGGGCGGGCGGGCCGCTCTGGTCACCCGCGTCTCGGATGATTCCATCGGCTCCTATTGCATCAACCGGCTGGCGCACTACGGCGTGGATACGCGCTATGTGGCTAAGATTGCAGGGGAATTTCGCAATTCGCTTGCGGTCTACGAAAGCGTGACCGAAGGCCATCGCAACGTGATCTACCGCAATGGCGCGGCGGATTTTCAGATGGATGCAAGCGATGTGGAAGCGGTGGATTACGCCGCCTATGGCGCGCTGATCACCGCCGGCACGGTCTTTGCTGCCGAGCCCTCGCGCAGCGCCACCTTCCGCAGTTTCGAGCTGGCCAAGGCTGCCGGTCTGCCGATCATTTTCGACGTGGACTACCGCCCCTATTCCTGGCCCTCGCCCGAAGTGGCCTCTGATGTGCTCAGCCGCGCGGCGGCCCAATGCGACATGATCGTCGGCAATGACGAGGAATTCGGCTTTATCGCCGGCGATTATGACAAGGGGCTGGAAAAGGCACGCGCGCTTTCCGAAACCGTCGAGGTGGTGATCTACAAGATGGGCGAAAAGGGTGCCATCACCTTCGCGGGCGGCGAAGAAATCTGCACCGGCATCTACCCTGTGGACGCGCTCAAACCCACCGGCGCCGGCGACAGTTTCATGGCCGGGCTGGTCACCTCCATGGCCGCCGGTTTTGACCTGAAAACATCGATCCTGCGCGGCTCTGCCTGCGCCTCGGTCACCGTCTCGCGCCCGGGCTGCGCGCCGGCCATGGCGGACAGTGCAAAGCTCGAAGAGTTCCTCGCCACCCACCCCGGACCCACGGAAGGATAGACAATGCATATCGCGCCGTTTGACAACCGAAACCAGCCCATCGTCGATGTGGACGATGCCACGGTTCCCTTGAATTATTTCAACATCGTCAAACTGAGCGCCGATCAGGCTTTCGACTATCAGGTGCCCGGTTACGAGACCTGCATCGTGCCCGCCACCGGCTCCGTGGATGTGGAGGTCGAGGGGTTTTCCGCGAGCGATCTGGGCGGGCGCGGGGTCGATGTCTGGGACGGGGAACCGGAGGGCGTCTATGTGCCGTCGGGAGCGAAGGCGCGGATCATCTGCCGGTCCGAAACAGCGGAAGTCTTTGTGGCAGGTGCGCGGTATGACGAGGTTCTTTCCCCCTTTGCGGTGCGCGCGGATGAACTCGACCTGGTGCAATACGGCTCGGACGACACGAAAACGCACAGGAAAATTAAACATATCCTTGGTCAGAAACAGCATGACAAAGTCGGTCGCCTGCTGGTTTCGGAGCTTTTCACCGTCGGCTCGGGCGGCTGGTCGGGCTTTCCCAGCCACAAGCATGACACCGATCGGCTCCCCGTTGAGACCCGCCATGACGAGACCTACAATTTCCGCTTCCGGCCCAATCACGGCTCGGGCGTGCAGATGCTCCAGCGCGAGGATGGCAAACCGGGCGATGCCTATCATATCGTCGATGGCTCGACCATTTGCCTCGACAACGGCTACCACCCCTGCTGCGTCCTGCCCGGCTATGAGATGTACTACTTCACCATCCTCGGCGGGCTCTCCCAACGCAGCCTCGTACAGTTCTTCCAGCCCTCCCATGCCGACCAGATCGAGACGATCCCCGGCATCAAGGACATGATCGCCAAATTCAAATAGGGGGCGCTATGCCACTGGTAACATTGACAGATGTGCTGCAACCGGCGCTGAAGACCGGCCATGCGGTCGGCGGATTGGTGACCCTCGGCTGGGAGGACATGCGCGCCTATGTCACCGCCGCCGAAGCGCTCGGCGCACCGGTGATCCTGCAGGCCGGCCCCGGCTGCCGCGCCCACACCCCCCTGCCCGTTCTCGGTGCCATGTTCCGCCATCTGGGCGAGGCGGCCGGCGTGCCGGTGGTGGCCCATCTGGACCATGGCTATTCCTATGAGGATTGCGTCGCCGCACGGGATGCGGGCTTCACCTCGGTCATGTTCGACGGCTCGAAATTGCCGCTGGCGGAAAACATCGCCCAGACCGCAAAGGTGGCGGAAATGGCCCATGCCGCCGGGATCTCCTGCGAAGGCGAGATCGGCTTTGTCGGCTATGACCAGGGCGAAGCCTCCAGCGGCACCGACCCGACGGAAGCCGCTGAATTCGCACGTGAAACCGGCGTGGATGCGATGGCGATCTCGGTCGGAAACGTGCATCTGCAACAGGACCGGTCGGGCGGGCTCGACGAAGACCGAATTGCCGCGATCGAAGCCGTGACCGACGTGCCTCTGGTGATCCATGGCGGCTCGGGCGTGCCCCATGCGCAACGTCAAAAGCTGGCCCGCGAAACCGCGATCTGCAAGTTCAACATCGGCACCGAATTGCGCATGGAATTCGGCCGGGCCCTGCGCCACACCCTGGCGCAGGACAGCGACATCTTTGATCGCGCCGCAATCCTCAAACAGGTGGAGCCGCCGCTTGTCGAGCGCACCAAAGAGGTTCTCGCCACCCTGCGCTAAGCGTTTGACAAGACGCCGAAAGGCGCCAAACTGAGCAGGATCAAGGGAGGAATGATCATGCTCAAAGGGCTGGATCCGCGACTGAATGCGGAGGTGCTTTATGCACTTCGCGCCATGGGGCACGGCGACGTGCTGATTCTGGCCGACACCAATTTCCCGTCGGAATCCGTGGCCCGGTCCACCGTGCTGGGCGAGCTGTTGCGCATGGACAACCTGACCACGGCCGAGGCAGCGGAGGCGGTGCTGTCGGTCTATCCGCTCGACACGTTCGTCGATGATTTCGCAGGCCGGATGGAAGTGGTCGACGCAGCGCAGGAGATCCCCCCGGTTCAGGCGGAGGTGCAGACCGTGATCGACGCCGCAGAAGGCACGCCGCGCCCGATGATCAGCATCGAACGCTTTGCCTTTTACGACATGGCGCGCGAGGCCTTTGCGGTGATTCAAACCGGCGAACGGCGCTTCTACGGCTGCTTCATGCTGCGCAAGGGCGTGATCCCACCGGAAAGGTAAGGCACGGATATGACAGGAAAAATCGCAATCCTTGGCGTCTTTGTCGCCGACACCTCCTACCGGGCGGACCGGGCGCCGCAGATGGGCGAAACCATCCTCGGCAATGCCTTCGCGCTTGGCCCGGGCGGCAAGGGGTCGAACCAGGCCGTCGCGGCGGCGCGCGCGGGCGGCGATGTGCAGTTCATCTCGCGCCTCGGCGAAGATGCCTTTGCCGAAATGGCCCTGTCGCTCTGGGCCGAAGCCGGTGTGACCCCGGCGGTCAGCCGCCATGGGGACAGCTACACCGGCGCCGCCTATATCTTTGTGGAAGAGGCCAGCGGCAACAATGCGATCATCATCTGCCCCGGCGTGGCGGGTACGATCGGTCCGGAGGATGTCGAGGCGAACCGGGCGCTGATCGAAGCCGCCGATGTGTTCATCACCCAGTTGGAACAGCCGATGGACGCCGCACGACGCGGTCTCGAACTGGCGCGTGCGGCCCGCGTGACGACACTCCTGAACCCGGCGCCCGCAGCGCCCCTCGACGACGAAATGCTGGCGCTCTGCGATTATGTCACCCCCAATGAAAGCGAGACCGAAAGCATCACCGGCGTCCCGGTGACCTCGGTCGCCGATGCCGAACGGGGCGCGGATGCACTCCTGGCGCGCGGCGTCGGCGCAGCCCTGATCACCCTTGGCGAACAGGGCGTGTTCTACAAGGACCGCCAGGAAAGCTTCCATGTGCCAGCCTGCAAGGCCGGGCCGGTGGTGGAGACCACGGGGGCGGGCGATGCGTTCAACGGCGGCTTTGCCACAGCACTGGCCCAGGGGCAAAGCGCGCGGGATGCGGTGCGTTTCGGCTGCGCCACGGCGGGCATTTCGGTGACCCGGGCAGGCACCGCGCCATCCATGCCCCAACGGGCGGAGATTGAGGCATTGCTCGCAAAGGGCTAGGCTTCCTCCACCGGAGGAGCGCCCATGAGCCACGATTACACCGCCACGATCCGCTGGAAAGCCGAAGGCGATTTCGCCTCGGGCCGCTACAGCCGCGCCCATGTCTGGCAATTTGACGGCGGTGTGGAAGTGCCCGGCTCGGCCTCCCCCCTCGTGGTGCCCGCCCCCTGGTCGGATACCGCCGCTGTCGATCCGGAGGAGGCCTTCACCGCCGCGATTTCCTCCTGTCACATGCTGTGGTTTCTGGACCTCGCCCGCCAGGCCGACTTTGCCTGCGCCACCTACGAAGACCGCGCGGTGGCCCGGATGGGCGGCCACCCCACACCCTGGATCCAGACGGTGGATCTTTTCCCGGTTGTCACCTGGACGGAGGCTGCCCCCGGGCCTGACGAACTGGCCACCCTCCATGCCGCCGCCCATGACCGATGTTTTATCGCCCATTCCGTGAAATCCAAAATAGAAGTTCACCCGTAAAGAGATCAACTTGGGGAAAGTGGGAAGATGGCAGTCACGGTTGTCGGTCTGGTCACGATCAACGAAGATCAGCCGCTTGCTCTGGCCAAGTATCTCGAACTTGTCGAGCCGGTGCTGGAACGGGTCGGCGCGAAGTTCGTCGCGCGCTACCAGATCGCATCGCAGGTGGTGGGGCCGAAGCCGGCCGAAACCGTCATCATCGTGGAATATCCCGATTATGCGGCGGTGGAAAATGTGTTTTCCAGTCCGGAATACGAAAGCGCCAAACCGTTCCGGGATCTGGCGTTTTCGACCTATTCTGTAAGCCTGATTGGCTGAGAGCCGATTGCCGGAAAGGTCGTTTCCACCTCAATTTCGGAATTCTCATTATTGCGGCGCATTTTCGCCTTTCACGGGAATGTGATCTTGCCTTTTCGCCTGAATTTGTCGTAGCGCAAGGCCGCCGAGATAATTGACCAGTTATTTACTTGGCAACATCAGACCGCGATCAGACTGGGGGGATGACCCATGTCGATTACCGTTGTTGGCCATGTTAAGGTCAAGGAAGACCAACAGATTGCCCTTGCCAAGTATCTCGACATTGTACGCGAGCTGCTTGACCGTTTCGGCGCGCATGTGCTGCACCGCTACCGCTTTGAAAACGACGTGGACGGAGAAACCGTCGGCGAAATGGTGGTGATCCTGGAATATCCCGATCTCGACGCCGTTCACGCGCTTTTCGAAACACCGGAATACGAGGCCGCGCGCGCCTACCGCGACCAGGCATTTTCCTACTTTCGCCTCAGCGTCATTTCCTGACGCGGCGCCCCCCTTCCCGCCAACTATCGCCTTTACATACAAAATTTTTCAAATAGCCTTGAGTCAAGGTCAGGCAATGGACCGTACGACAACAGACAGGGAAGGGATGAACCCATGTCGATCACCATGGCGGGCCATGTCACGATCAACGAAGATCAACCGAGAGCTCTGGCCGCGTATCTCGAGGTGATCGAAGAGCTTTTGCCCCGGTTCGACATCAAGGTGCTCCACCGACACAAGCTGGAACGGGAATGCGGCGGCGAAACCCTGGTGGAAATGGTGGTGATCTTCGACTGTCCTGATCGTTTTGCGGCCGAAGCGCTCTTCGCCACGCCCGAATATCAAGCGATCATTCCCCAGCGCGACCTGGCCTTCTCAACCTTCGCACTGCAGACCATCGCCTGACATCATTCCACCGGGCGGGTCCGCAAAAACAGGTACAGCGGCAGACCACAGCTCACCCCGATGCAGAACGTCGCCGGGATCGCAACCAGCGCCAGCCAGTTCCGCCGCACCCAGGTCTCCGCCAGAATCCACAAGGTCAACGCAATCGCCGCAATGGTCAGATCCAAGACCAGACCATGGGTCGAGGCATTGACATACCAGGCGTCGATCAGACCAGCGAGCCCGGTGCCCTCGGCGCGCATGTAGCTGACAAAGTAATACATCGGATGCACGGCGCCCCAGAGGGCAAGAGCCAGATAGAGCATCCGAAGGGGCGAGATCACAGGCTGCCCTTGATACCGATCTTGGCCGTGCCGGAAATGCTCACGCCCGAAGACTTGGGCTCGGGCGCACCATCGGCGCCGCAGGCGGCCAGGGCGACAAGGGCAAGAAAAGCGATGTATTTCATGGGGATATGCTCACTCCAACATTTCCGACCCGACTTGACAGCACCGGCGAAACGGACACCCCCGACGACGAAATCGTCGTCCCCACCCCAAGGGAGGTATTTTCGCAGCCCATCAGCGTCACGAGGGCTGCGAGCGGGATCCATCTCATGCCAGACGCTCCTTCCAGCGGGCAATCTGTTCGCGCACGCGCTGAGGCGCCGTGCCTCCGTAGGATGTGCGGCTTTTCACCGAATTGTCCACGCCCAGCACGTCGAAAACCCCTTCGGTCAAGGCATCGTGAGCGGATTTCATCTGATCCAGGGTCAGATCGGGCAGGTCCTTGCCTTCCGCTTCGGCCAGCGCCACCAGGCTCCCGGTCACATGATGGGCATCGCGGAACGGCAGCCCTGCCTCGCGCACCAGCCAGTCGGCAAGGTCCGTCGCGGTGGAGAACCCGGAAGAGGCAGCTGCGCGCAGAGCCTCGGGGTTGCCGGACATGTCCGCCACCATGCCCTCCATCGCGGCCAGCGACAGCATCAGGTTGTCGGCCGCGTCGAACACCTGTTCCTTGTCCTCCTGCATGTCCTTGGAATAGGCCAGCGGCAGACCCTTCATCACGGTGAAGAGCCCGACGGTGGCGCCCAGGATGCGCCCGATCTTGGCGCGCACCAGTTCGGCGGCATCGGGGTTCTTCTTCTGCGGCATGATCGACGAGCCGGTGGAAAATCGGTCGGACATGGTGACAAAGCGGAACTGGGCGGAGGACCAGATCACCAGCTCTTCCGCCAGACGGCTGAGGTGCATCGCACAAAGCGACGAAGCGGTCAGAAACTCCAGCGCAAAATCGCGATCCGCCACGGCGTCGAGCGAATTGGCCATCGGCCGGTCGAAGCCGAGCGCCTCGGCCGTCGCATCGCGGTCAATCGGGAAGGACGTGCCCGCAAGGGCCGCCGCCCCAAGGGGGCATTCGTTCATGCGGGCGCGTGCATCGGCAAAGCGCGAGGCATCGCGTCCCAGCATCTCCACATAGGCCAGCATATGATGGCCCCAGGTCACCGGCTGGGCGGTCTGCAGATGGGTGAAGCCGGGCATCACCCAATCGGCGCCCGCCTCCGCCTGCCCCAGAAGCGCCTTCTGCAACGCTTCGATCCCCGAAATCGCCGCATCGCATTGATCGCGCACCCAAAGCCGGAAATCGGTCGCCACCTGATCATTGCGGCTGCGGCCCGTGTGCAGACGCCCGGCAGGCTCGCCGATGATCTCTTTCAGCCGCGCCTCCACATTCATGTGGATGTCTTCCAATGCGGTCGAAAAAGCGAAGTCGCCGCTTTCAATCTCTGACAAGATCGTGAGAAGCCCTTCCCGGATCACCTCGGCATCTTTATCCGTAAGGATGCCTTGCGCGGCGAGCATCGCCGCATGGGCCCGAGACCCCCGGATGTCCTGGGGCGCCAGTCGTTGGTCGTAGCCGATTGAGGCATTGATTGCCTCCATGATAGCATCGGGTCCGGCGGCAAAGCGGCCGCCCCACATCTTGTTCGCGTCGTCGGTCATCTTTTCTCCGAAGGGGAGTTACATGCGTTATTTCTTTGCCGTCCTCTACACGGGCCTCGCCCTTTGCGCAAATGCCGCTCTGGCGGATATCGAGGATCTTCGGGCCCTGCGCGAAGGCTCGATGAAGAAACTGGTGTTTGCCGACCCCCGCGCCGTCTCGGACACGGCCTTCACCGATCCCGACGGCGGGGAGTTTCGTCTTTCGGATTACGAAGGCAAACATGTGCTGGTGAATTTCTGGGCGACCTGGTGCGCGCCCTGCCGCAAGGAAATGCCGATGCTGTCCGAATTGCAGGAGGAATTCGGCGGCGACGCCTTCGAAGTGGTCACCATCGCCACGGGCCGCAATTCGGTCCCCGGCATCCGCAAATTTTTCGAAGAGATCGGCGTCGACAACCTGCCGCTCTTTCTCGATCCGAAACAGAAACTTGCGCGCGACATGGCCGTGCTCGGCCTGCCGATCACCCTGATCCTTGATCCGGAAGGGCAGGAGATCGCCCGGATGCGCGGCGATGCGGAATGGAATTCGGAAAGTGCGAAGGCGATCATCCGGGCGTTGACCGAGGCGGGGGAGAGCTGAGCCTCATCTGGCCCTATCCCCCCACCCCCTCTGGCCCTACAGCCCTTGCGGCCTTACCCCCAGAGTAGATCAGATTTCTTTCCCGGAGGTACTCCCATGGCCATCGTTCCCAACGACATCAGCGACGTCATCGAAGCCGACCGCGCCAATGTCTGGCACCATCTGATCCAGCACAAACCCTTTGAATCCATCGACCCC
>JAOXSD010000017.1 GCA_025800205.1 Silicimonas sp.
TTTGGGAAGGGGGAATTTGAGACATGGACAATCCGCTGGCGGACAATCAGGAAACTCCAGGGTCTCGGCTTCCCCTTGACCCCTCCCCCAATCATGCCACCCTTCCGGCATTCAGAAAGGGAGGAGAGACCATTGAAAACCGCAGAGGATTATCTCGAAGAGGCCCATGGCGCGGTCCCCAAGATCAGCACCGAAGAGGGCATCGCGAAACACGGCTCGGGCACCGTCTTTGTCGATGTGCGTGACGCAAACTCGATCGCCGAAAGCGGCACCATTGCAGGGGCCGTGCGCGCGCCCCGCGGCATGATTGAATTCCTGGCCGATCCGGCCACCGATTTCCATATCCCCACAATGCAGAAAGACGCCGATCTGGTGCTGATCTGCGGGGCCGGCGGTCAGGCAGCCCTCGCGGGCAAGACCCTGAAGGACATGGGCTATCAAAATGTCTCCAATGTCGGCGGGTTCGCCGCCTGGAAAGACGCAGGCGGGCCCGTCGAAACCTAGCGAAAGCTCCCGTAGGGAATATAGCGCACCATGTCGCCCGGCGAAATCTCCCGGGCGCCATCGCCGATTTCCACCAGCCCATCCGCCCAAGAGAGCCCGGAAATCCGCCCTGAGCCTTCGGACGCAAACACCTCCGCGTGGCCTTGCGCATTGATCCGGGCGCGCAGGTATTCACGCCGCCCGGGCTTCTTCGACTTCCTGAAATCCGCAACCACATCAAAGCCTTGCGGCACCCGCCAGCCCTCGCCCCCCATCAGAGCGAAGGCAGGCCGGGCAAAGATCATCGTGCAAACAAGGGCCGCCACCGGGTTGCCCGGCAGACCAAAGACCGGCTTGCCGCCCCAGACGCCCAGCGCCAGAGGCCGCCCCGGTTTCAGCGCGATCCGCCAATCGGCGAGCGAGCCGGTCTCGGCCAAAAGCGCCGAGACATGATCCTCATCCCCCGCAGAGGCGCCGCCGGAGGTCAGCACCGCATCGACCCGATCCGCGCCTTGATCCAACCGCGCGCGCAACACCTCCCGGTCATCCACCACATGGCCCAGATCCACCGCCTCGATCCGCCAGTCACGCAACAGCGCCAAGAGCATCGGGCGGTTGGCATCATAGGTCTTGCCCGGATCCCCCGTGCTGCCCGAGGGCACGATCTCGCTGCCCGTTGACAGCACGCCGACGCGCAGGGGCCGGAACACCTCCACCTCGGTCACGCCCACCGCCGCCAGCAGCGCCATTTCCGCAGGCCCCAGCCGGGTGCCCGGGGCCAAAGCCTCCGCCCCTGCGGCCACATCCTCGCCCGCGCGCCGGCAATTCGCCCCGGGCTTCAACCGGCCCGCAAAGGCAATCGCCGCCCCGTCCGTGGCCGTATCTTCCTCCAGCACCACCGTATCGACACCCTCGGGCAATAGCGCGCCGGTCAGGATCCGGATCGCCGTGCCTGCGGGCACCGCGCCCGGAAAGGGCGCGCCCGCCGCCGCCCGGCCCTCTGTCAGGGGAAAGGTCTGATCGCCATCGCCCTGGGCGGCATGGGCAAACCCATAGCCGTCCACCGCGGAATTGGCGCCCGGCGGATTGGAGCGCGCCGCCACGGCCGCCCGCGCCAGCACCCTGCCCTCTGCCACCTCCAGCGCCACGACCTCCGACCCCACCTGCACCGACAGCGCCGCCCGCAACCGGGTCAGCGCCTCGTCCACCGGCGTCCAATCCACGCCCGGCGGCAGGGCAAAACAATCATTTTCCAGGCGCGGCGGCTCTAGCATAGGGCTTCTTTCAACTCGTCCTCATATCCCAGACCGAAGATCCAGCCTTCCTCCGGGGCGTCCACCGCCAACATGTCCCGAAGCCGGGCGCGCGGCAAGCGGGCGAGCGCACGCGCCATCAGCCGCACCTGGGCGCGGTCCTTGATCGGATCGCCCTCCGCCGCCACCCGATCGGCGACCAGCGAAGGCCAGCATTCCACCGCAGCCACCCGCTGCCCGGCCAGATCAAAGGGCCAGATGCCGATCTCACCGGGAAACCGGGCGCGCAACCGCGTCAGCATCGCCACCCCGGTCATCACCTGCCCGCCGACAGCCCCCGCGCCGCCCATCTGCCAGCAGGTGAAGGTGCCCGGCGCGCGCGTCTCGCAGGCGCGCCGCTCCCGCATCCCGTGCCCTTTGCGCGCACGCGCCTTGCGCGGCAGACCGGGAATGTCGCGTTTGAGCGCATTGAACCAGAACGGCCCCACACCCGGCAGCCGCCCGTTGAACTGCCCCGCCAGATCGAACCGGGTGTTGGAGCCGGGGCGGTCCTCCAGCGCTTCCGCAATCACCTCCCAGAGGGCAAAAGGATCATCGCCGCCGGTGATCGCGCGGGCAAACCCCCGGGGATATCCAAATGGAAAATCAAACCCGATCAAAAGCTTGCGCCCAGCCCGCCCTTCGGCCTCGATCAGCTCCACCAGCCAGTCGAACGCCAGATCCCGGTTGCGCAGATAGACCGGCTCCGTCTCAACACCGCCAAGCACAGCCCCCGCCCAGATCGCATCCTTGCGCGGGCGTGGTCCGGTGTCATTGCCCCCCGACCAATCGACCATCCCAAAACTGTCCCAGCCGCACACGTATCGACCTTCCCGCATCTTTGCCCCGAGAAAAGGGGTGTTTCGCCTTCCGCCCCACGGGCTGTGTCCGGCATGGAGGGTGCGGCCGTCAAGCCTTTCGGCTTCGACAGGACTGGCCAGTTTGCCCGAGAAGAGGTCAGGTTCGGGGACTTTGCGGACATTGGCGCTGAGCCGCGCCCCCAACGCAACCCATGTCACTCCGGGCTCACACCCGCCATACGCGGCTGTTTGCAGCACGGTCAGGTTCGGGGACGAAACAGACCTTGGAAATTGTCGGGGGACTTGCCGCTCCTAGTCGAACACCGAAAGGGAAAGTCGAAAAACCGCGCTCACGTCGTCCGCCGTCGCATCCTGCCTTTGCAGGTTCATGGCGCTTGCGATCTGGGCGTCGATGTAGATCGCCGCTGTGCGCGACGCGATTGCAGCTGTGAACTGGCCTTTTGCCTTCGCTCGGTCGATCCACGCCTCATAGGCAGTGAGGGAAAGCGCCTTGAATGCATCGACCTGCCCCCCCGCCAATTCCCCAAGCTGATCACGGCATTGGCACATATCCACAAACAGGCAGCCGTTCGGCATGCCATGCTCCTGATGATCACGCAGGATGTAGTCGGCCAATGCATCCAGGGCTTTGTCAAAGGGCTGATCTTGCTGAAGCAACTCGAACAGGGGGACCAACGTCATCTTGAAGTAACTGGAAAGCACAGCCTGTTTCAGCCCGTCCTCGCTGCCAAACTCCTTGTAAAGCGTCGGCTTGGACACCTTGGTGCGGCGGCACAGTTCGTTCAGCGAGACCGCCGACTGACCCTCCTCCCAATAGGCCCGCATCGCCAATGCCGTAACGGCATCACGATCGAAGGTCTTCGGGCGTCCCCTTGGTGCTTTCTTGTCCGCTTTTCTCATTTAAATACCGTTCGGTTTTTTATTGTTGACTTGATGTTGGTCTGAAATTACTACCGGTCGGTAATTAATATCAAGCGGGAACCAAAATGACCGAACTGACGATCTCCAGCCTTGGCCTTGTCCTGTTGATCGTGCCGGTCCTCGTTCATGGCGTCGAAGTGCTCTACCCCGCCCAGGCGCGTTTGGTCGTGAACTGGATTCTCCCCTTCTTCGCCCCCATGCTGCCCAATCGATCCTCATCGCTGCAAGCTGATGAACAAATAGCGATGACGCCCCTCGATCCGCGCTATCAGTTCTCCGCACCCCATGCAGATTGGGACTCAAACCGGACCGTCCCCCGAAAATGCTTCAAAGCAACTCTCAACGGTCTTCGAAGACCGTTGCCGCACCGCGCCACCAAACATTTGCCATCTGGGCCTCTCCAAAGACAGGCCGACCCCTCGATCCTCTCCGACCTCCGGCCTCACAACCCCAGTTCGCGGGCGATGAAATCGGCAATCGCCTTCGTATCATCCAGATCAAACGTCGGCCGCCCCTCGGCCGCAGCCCCGCTGTCGGAGGCCACCGCCCGCACCGTCGGATCCCCCGGCGCGATCAGCGCCTGGCCGGTGGCCGCGCGATGGGCTTCGATCTTGGGATGGCTGTCGCGCTTGTAGCCTTCGATCAGCGCCAGATCGACAGGCGACAGCCGGGTCAGAAGCGAGGCCAGACTGTCCTCGTCCTCGTCCCGGTGTTCATGCATCAGGGCCCAGCGATGGCGGCTCGACAACAGCACCTCGGTCGCCCCCGCAATCCGGTGCCGGTGACTGTCCTTGCCTTCGTGATCCACGTCGAAACTGTGATGGGCATGTTTCAGGGTCGAGACCGTGACCCCCCGCCCGACAAATTCGCTCACCAGCCGTTCCATCAGCCCGGTCTTGCCGGAATTCTTCCAGCCGACCACCCCCCAAAGCTTCATGGCGTCTCCAGATAAGATTGCGCGAGGGCCAGATCCTCGGGCGTGTTGACGTTGAAAAACGGATCGAACCGGCCGGTCGGGAAATCCGCCATGGCGGTGCCGTGCCGGTCGGTCCAGGCCACCACCTTGCGGGTGCCGTCCTGAAGGGCCGCGCGCAGATCCTCGCGCAAAGCCACCGGCCAGAGCCCGAAGGTCGGATGGCGCCCGTCTTCGGTGCGCGCCAACGCGATGGGCTTGCCCTCCACCTCGGCGGCCAGCAAGAGGCGCGGCACCAGATCGGGCGGGAAAAACGGCGTGTCGGCCGCCGCCGTCACGACATGATCGGCCCCCTCACCGGCGGCCCAGTCGAGCCCGGCCAGAACCCCCGCCAGGGGCCCCGCAAAACCGTCGATACTGTCGGGCAGAACCGGCAGACCGAGATCGGCAAACCGTGCCCCGTCGCCATTGGCGTTGAGCGCCAGCCGCGCCACCTGATCCTCGAGCCGGGCCACCACATGGCCCAGAATCGTCGACGACCCGAGCCGCAACAGCCCCTTGTCGCCACCGCCCATGCGACGGGCCTGCCCGCCGGCCAGAATGACCCCCACCGGCTGTTTCATGCCGCCGCCTTGCGCCAATCGGCGATCTGCCGGCGGAACTGCGCCAGATCCAGCCCCTCCGGCAAGGCCGTATCGGGGATCACATCCATGGAAATGCCCGACCGCAGCACGGTGGCGCCGCGCACCCGGGCCACCGCATCAATCCCGCCCCAGTGAATGGCGCGGGTCGAGATATCGTCGGAAATCCGCACCCCCTCGGCATCAAATTCGGCCCGCATCCGGCCCGCCACCTGCCAATGGGTGCCGATCACATCCCAGAACCGCCCCATGCGGGTGCGCTGCAGATAGGCGAACACCGCGATCAGCAGCCCCGCCCCCAGCAAACCGGTGCCCACATGACCCGGGGTCAGACCGAAGAAACGCACCGCCCCGGCCAGCACGGCAATGCCGATCCAGACGACCGCCCAGAAAATCGCCCGCTGGACGAAAGGCACGGGCGGCACGACGCTTTGCCACCAGCCGGTCATGGCCCGGCGCCAGAGCTTGCGGTCATAGGCATAGGTGAGGGTGATCTGATCCATCGGGGCGCGCTCCGCTTTGGGGCCGGGGATGGGGCGGTTACAGCGCCGGGGCGCGGCGATTTTTGGGAAAAAATCGGGCCTCGGGCGGGCGGATCGGGAAAATCGGCAAGAGATCCGCCCGGGCGCAGGCCGTGCTGCGCAGAGCGGCGCGAAGCGTTTGGTTTTAGGAAAGTTTTCATGGCAAGCGGCGATCCGGGAAAAGCCCACCGCCCCGGTCACGCTAGCCATCGCGCCGCCCCTTGCGCTGGTGCCTGGGATCCTCGGCGCGCAGATGCGCAGGATCCGCATCGCGCAGCAGCCGGTCCTCCCCCGACAGGCAGGTGAACCGCGCCCCGCGCATCCGCCCGATCAGCGTCAGCCCCACATCACGGGCAATCTCCACCCCCCAGGCGGTGAAGCCCGAACGCGACACCAGCGTCGGAATGCCCATGAGCGCGCATTTGATCACCATCTCGGAGGTCAGCCGCCCGGTGGTATAAAGGATCTTGTCGGCCCCGCTGACACGTTCGGCCTCCATCCAGCCGGCGATCTTGTCAACCGCGTTGTGACGCCCGACATCCTCCATATAGACCAGCGGCCGGTCCTCCTGGCACAGCACCGTGCCATGGATCGCCCCTGCGGTCAGATAAAGCGACGGCATCCGGTTGATCTGATGGGCCAGCGCATAAAGCCAGGACGCCCGCACCGGTGTCTCGGGCAAAACCAGCCCCTCGAGCCCCTCCATCATGTCACCAAAGACCGTGCCCACGGCACAGCCGCTGGTCCGGGTCTTCTTTTTCAGCTTTTCCTCATAGGTCGTCGCCCCATCGGTGCGCACCACCACGGTTTCAAGATCCGCGTCATAATCGACCCCGGTGACCGTCTCGCCGGGCGCCAGCATCCCCTGGTTCTTGAGAAACCCGCGGGCGAGGTATTCGGGATAATCGCCAATGGTCATGGCGGTGACGATCTCCTGACCATTGAGGAAAATCGTCAGCGGGCGCTCCTCCACCACCGGGATCTCCACCGCAGCGCCGCTTTCGTCGGTGCCGGTGACCGGCCGGGTCAGCCCCGCGCGCTCCGGATCGGGTGCGATCAGAAGGGGATGGATCCCATCATCAGCCATGATTTGCGCCCCCCTTTCGCCTCCTGTATCGGGTGCGGGAGAGACTAGAGCGCGATCATGACCTCCACCACCAGAAAATCCGCCTTTTTGCTGGGCGCCACCCAGAGCCTGCCGTTTCTGGTGATCGGCGTGCCCTTCGCGATGCTCTTCGGGATTGTCGCGACCGAAGCGGGGCTGGATCTGGGCCAGACCGTGGGCATGTCGGTGGTGGTGATCGCGGGGGCGTCGCAATTCACCGTGATCCAGCTTCTGAGCGAGAATGCAGAGCTTTGGGCGGCACTGGCCGCCGGGCTGGCGGTCAATCTGCGCATGGCGATGTATTCGGCCAGCCTGCAGCCCCATCTGGGGGCGGCCCCCCTGTGGCAGCGGATGCTGGTGGGCTATCTCAATGTAGATGCGAGCTACGCGCTGGGGCTTCTGGAATACGAAGCGCGGCCCGAACGCCCGCTTGAGGAAAAGATCTGGTTCTTCTTCGGCACCATGGTGCTGATGGCGCCGCTCTGGATCGCGGGCACCTATCTGGGGGCGGTGGCCGGCAATGCCCTGCCTGCCGATCTGTCGCTCGATTTCGCCATGCCGCTGCTCTTTCTCGGGCTGGTGGGCCCGATGCTGAAGACCCTGGCGCATCTGGGCGCCGCCCTGACCTCGGTGCTGGCCGCCCTCGCCTTTTCCGGCCTGCCCAGCGGCACCGGATTGCTGCTGGCCGGGCTCCTGGCCATGGCGGTGGGGGCAGAGATCGAACGGAGACGCGGGCGGTGACTTACACGAACGGCGAAATCTGGGGGCTGATCGCGCTTCTCGGCCTCGGCACCTATCTGATCCGGTTCTCCTTCCTCGGGCTGATCGGAGACCGCAAACTGCCCGATTGGGTGCTCCGGCACCTGCGCTACACGCCCGTGGCCGTGCTGCCGGGGCTGGTCGCCCCCCTGGTGCTCTGGCCCGAAGCCACCGGTGGCGCCCTCGACCCTGCCCGGCTGCTGGCCGCCCTCGCCACACTCGGGGTCGCCTGGTGGCGCGGCAACCTTCTGTGGGGCGTGGCAGCCGGGGTGACGGTGCTCGTGGCGGTGGAACAGCTGGTCTGACGCGCCCGGCTCAGTTGCGCAGATTGGGCGGCAGACAATAGGGCACGTCACATTCGATATCGCGCGGATAGCGCACGCTTTGTCCGTTGATCTCGACGATAAAGGCTCCCGCCGCGTACCACCAATGGCCGGTGCCACCGCCCTTGCGCGCCGCATCGCAGGATGTGCCCAGGTAGTAGACCGTCCCGTTCGGTGCCGTGACCACCGCACCATAGGGAGGATTGCAGGTGATGGTGAGGTCGGCCTGCGCCATGGTGGCGGCACAGACAAGGGCAAGTGTCATGAAATGTTTCACTGGAAATCTCCGCTCTTGAATACTCCGGATCATTCCCGGCCCGGCGCGCAAAAGCCAGTCTTTTGCGCCCGGCCCGACCCTTGCCAGCCTGCGCCGCTCCCAGTAGGGAGGCCCCATGTCTGATCCGAAAACCATCGTTCTGTCGAGCGACCACGCTGCCATCGACCTGCGCCAGGCCGTGGCACGTCACATCGAGGCCAAAGGCCATGCCGTCCGCGACATCGGCCCCAACAGCCCCGAAAGCACCCATTACCCCAAACATGGCGAAGCCGCCGCCCGCGCGTTGGCAGAAGGCGAAGCCGATCTGGGCATCATCCTCTGCGGCACCGGCCAGGGGATCATGATGGCCGCGAACAAGGTCAAGGGCATCCGCTGCGGCGTCTGTTCCGACACCTTTTCGGCGGCGATGATCCGCGCCCACAACAACGCCAACATGCTGTCCATGGGCGCCCGCGTCATCGGCGAAGGGCTGGCTCTCGAGATCGTCGACGCCTTCCTCGGCACCGAATTCGAAGGCGGCCGCCATGGCACGCGGGTCGAGATGATCGAGGCGCTGGAAGGCTGATCGGCCACGCTGGGGACCGGACGGGACCGGTGCCTCAACTGGTGACAAATCTCGCGTCCTGCCGCAATCTGGGCTGGCGCAGATACGGTGCCCCTCACCGGGGGCGTCGCCACCAGAAGGACAGATTTTGAAGATGTTTCGTTTCCCGATGGCGCGTGCCGCCACCCTGGGCTTGGTTGCCTGCCTGCCCGCAGTCGCAGTCGCACAGGGCGCCAAGGATCCCCGGTCCTATATTACCGACCTCTGGCAGGTCTACCAATCCAGATGCGGCCTGGCGCTGGAGAACCCACAGCGCTTTCTGGAAACGCTGCCCGCCACCAATGCCCGGGGCGGCCCCAATGCGGTCATGACCCCGGATCAGACCCTCCTGATCTCGAGCACGGCCCACAACAGCTTCGTTGTGGACGTGGAATTCATTGCCGTGCCGGGCGGGATGAACCTCTCCTGCCACGTCAACCCGTCCGAAAGCAGGTATGCCGAGCTCTATGGCGTCGCAGCCGCAGAAATCGAACAGGCCCTGAAACACTTCGCGACCGTTCAAGGTCTCGGCCAATTGTCAGGCGGGGAAATCGGAAATGCCTTCACCGGCCCCCAGGACGGCGAGATCATCGAATATCACTATCCCATCGCCATTGCGATGTCCGGCATATCGGTGCTCACCCGGTTCGAGTTCATGGACGAAACTCTGGCCGTCTTCTTCGAGGGGGTGACGGTGCCTTCAGACCAATAGCCCTCAGCACCCTCACCGCGCCGCGCGGAACACCACATTATGGCTCTTGTCAGCTTCCGCATCGGTGATCCGACGGGTCACCGCCCCCGGCCGCGCGCCAAAGGCCGCCGACAGTCGCTTGGGGAAATAGCCCACCGGGATCGTCTCGAACCCGGGCACATCCCGCAGGATCCGGCCGATGGACAGGGAACATTGCGCCTTGGGCACCGCCCCATAGGCCTTGACCCGTTGCGCCAGAGCCGCCGCCTGGGCCGCGCTCACCGGCAGGCGCTGCTCGATCACGTCATAAGTCTCGTCCGCGTGGTAGTCGATATAGACCGCCACGGCCCGGTCGCTCATGCCGTAATGGACATCATTGCGTTCCGGCGCCGAGGGCAGTTTGAACGTGCCGGCCGGATCGAAAAGAATGCGCTCGCGCCCGTTGATCAGAAGACCCGAATGGGCGCCCCATCCGCCGCCCTTCCCGACCACGGTGTAAAGCCGGATCTCGGGCGGCGCGCCAGTCTGATGGCGGGCGGCCTCCACCGCCGCGTCCGGCGCCCAGACCGGTTCGGCGGGACCACCACAGGCGGCGAGGCCCGCGAAGGCTGCAACACAGAGCCCGGAACGCAAAAAGGCCGCCCCACTTGCGCGGGCGGCCTTCCCAAACCCGAATCGCATGGGCTCAGGAGTTGAAGATGGCGAGGAAGATCAAAACGCCAATGCTGAAGATCGTGACCCGCTTGGACCAGGTCATAAAGCCTTCAAACGCGGCTTCCTGCGCGGTGATATCCATTTCGCCGTGCTTGTGCTCGGACATGGTCTGCTCTCCCTTCGAAACTGTCGCCCCTCGTTAGCGCAAAGTGCCGGGGCTGTCACGCCCCGGCGTTGCAACCCTTGGTCGCAGGCGCCGGGGCCGGTTTCAGGCTCAGGCGGCCGCCGCGCCCTGACCGAAGCGGCCATAGAAGGTCTCACCCTTCTCGGCCATCTCCTTGAGGAGCGCAGGCGTTGCGAACCGCGCCCCATGGGGGGCCAGCTCTTCGCAGATTTCCACCGCACGACCGGCACCGATGATGTCGAGCCAGGAGAAGGGGCCACCCGACCACGGCGCAAAGCCCCACCCCAGGATCGCGCCCACATCGCCTTCGCGGATGTCTTCCAGCACGTCTTCTTCCAGCGCGCGGACCGCTTCCAGCACCTGCGCCATCATCAGGCGGTTCTTGACCTCTTCCAGCGAGGGCTGATCCTCGGCCAGCGGGAATTTCTCGTTGAGACCGTCCCAAAGCCCGGTGCGTTTGCCCTTTTCATCATAGGAATAGAACCCGGCCTTGGCCTTGCGACCCAGACGGCCCTCTTCAAAGAGCCAGAACATCACCGCATCGCCATCGGCATTGTCATAAGCATCGCCCAGCGCTTCCTTGGTGGCCTTGGCAATCCGCACGCCGAGGTCGATGGAGGTCTCGTCGCCAAGCTGCAGCGGCCCCACGGGGAAGCCAAGGAGACGGGCGGCATTGTCGATCAGCGCCGGTTCCACGCCTTCCTTCACCATCCGCACGCCTTCATTGAGGTAGGGGATGATGCAGCGGTTGGCATAGAAGAACCGCGCGTCATTGACGACGATCGGCGTCTTGCGGATCTGGCGCACGAAGTCGAGCGACTTGGCCACCGCCACATCGCCGGTCTCGGCCCCCTTGATGATCTCCACCAGCAGCATCTTGTCGACGGGCGAGAAGAAGTGGATGCCGATGAACTGCTCGGGGCGCACGGAGGCTTTCGCCAGTTCGGTGATCGGCAGGGTCGAGGTGTTGGAGGCAAAGATGCAATCCTCACCCACGATGGCCTCGACCTTCTTGGTCATCTCGGCCTTCACGCCGATGTCCTCGAACACGGCTTCCACGATCAGGTCACAGCCCTTGAGCGCGTCGAGATCGGTGGTGGCGGTGATCCGGTCCAGCACCTGGGTCTTCTTCTCTTCGGTCACCTTGCGGCGCGAAATGCCCTTGTCGAGCAGGCCTTCGGAATAGGATTTGCCCTTGTCGGCGGCCTCCTGCTCCCGGTCGATCAGCACCACCTCGATCCCCGCATTGGCCGAAACATAGGCGATGCCCGCGCCCATCATGCCGGCCCCCAGGATGCCGACCTTTTTCACGCTCTGGTCGTCCACCGCGGGACGGTTCGCGCCCTTCTCCAGCGCTTCCTTGTTCAGGAACAGCGACCGGATCATCGCCGAGGACGACGGGTTCATCAGGATATTGGTGAAATACCGCGCCTCGATCTTGAGCGAGGTGTCAAACGGCACCTGCGCCCCTTCATAGATCGCCGACAGAAGCGCCTTGGCCGCCGGATAGACGCCCTTGGTCTTGCCATGGATCATCGCAGCGGCCCCGACGAAGGTGGGGAAACCCTGCGGCGAATAGGGCGCGCCGCCGGGCAT
>JAOXSD010000030.1 GCA_025800205.1 Silicimonas sp.
TGGCGGAGGTTGATTTCCAGCTGACCGGCGCCGCCTTCCTGGGTGATGCCGTCGATCTCGAAGCCCTGCGCCTCGGCAAAATCATAGATGTCGTCGATGACCGGGCCGAATTCATCCACCGCCGAAATCGAATAGGCCTGACGCGCCGCTGCCGGGCGCCCCGACCGCCCGGTCATCGCACGGATTTCCTGCGCGGGGTCGATATTGCGGGCGGTGAGATAGAATTCCATCTCCGGCGCCACCACCGGTTGCCAGCCCTGTTCCTCATAAAGCGACACGATCCGTTTGAGCACATTGCGTGGCGCAAACGGCACCGGCGTGCCGTCCTTGTCATAGGCGTCGTGGATCACCTGCAGGGTCCAGTCGGCGGTCCAGGGGGCCGCACTTGCGGTGGCGAAATCGGGCTTCAGGATCATGTCGGGTTCGGTATAGCCGACCGCCGAGGTGTCTTCGGCCCAGCCGCCGGTGATGGTCTGGTAGAAGATCGAATTGGGCAGGTAGAATTGCGTTTGACGCGCGAATTTCGACGCAGGCATGGCCTTGCCGCGCGCGATGCCCGAGAGATCGGCAATCAGGCATTCCACCTCATCCAGCGCATGACCTTCGATATAGGCACGCGCCGCGTCCGGTGCCGCGTTCAACCACTCAGCCATTCCGGGCCTCCTTGAAAAAATCGCCGATCATCCGGGCCGCACGATCCTGCGCCAGAGGCGCCTCCAGCGCTTCCGTCGCCTCTGAAATCATCTCGGACGACAGAACGCCCGGCGCGCGGGCCTCCAGCAGGAGCCGGGTCGCGGGCACGTCGAACTCCGGATGAGGCTGCATCGAAAAGGCCCGTTTGCCATAGGACAGCGCCGCATGCGCACAGAAATCCGTGCGCGCGACAACCTCGGCGCCCGCGGGCACCTCCACCACCTGATCCTGATGCCAGGCCACCAGCGGCACGTTTTCACCATCGAAATCATAGACCACCCGACCGGCCGACCAGCCGCCGGAAAACTTCTCGACCCGGCCGCCCAAAGCCTGCGCCAGGATCTGATGGCCGAAACAGATGCCCACCTGCGGGACGCCCGCCTCAAAAGCGGCGCGAATGAAATCCTCCAGCGGCGGAATGAACGGGTGATCCTCATAGGCCCCGTGTTTCGAGCCGGTGATCAGCCAGCCGTCGGCGGCCTCCACACCGTCTGGAAACGCCATGTCCACCACGCTCCAGGTGCGGAACTCGAATCCCTGCCCGGCCAGAAGCCCGGAATAGAGATCGCTGTAGGTTCTGGGGGGGTGGCCCTCCACGATGGGAAAATGGCCGCATTGCAGGATGCCGATCAGCATGAAACACCTGAGAAATTGTTGCGGGCGACCCTAGACGGGCGGGCGCGGGGCGGCAAGCGCTCAGGTGGCGCGGCGGCGCGGGCCCAGCATGTACCAGAAGACGAAACCCACGACCGGGACCAGCAGGATCGCCAGCCAAAGGGCGCGGTGCAACCAGGGCACGCCTGCGCTCAACACGGAGAGCAAGGCCCACATGTTCACCGCCAAGGCGATCATCACCCAAAATCCGAGGTATTCAATTATCATCACGACACTCGTAGCTTGCCGTCCACGCCAGGTTTTGCACCCGGTTCTGCGACCGCTTCCTCATCCCTGAGGGAACCATAGGCGATTTTCTGCCAGATTTGAAGTCCTGGTTGAAAACCCTCAAAATCCCTGAGGGATCAGCGCACCCGGGTCTCGTTCTGAAGCCGCCAGGCGCGCTTGTGCTGGGCCAGCGCCCCCTTGTAATCGCCCAGCGCCTCCAGCACATCGGCATGGCTCAGCGCAATCGCCTTGGCATGAAGCTTGTAGGTCTCCGCCCGAGCGATTTCACCGGCCTCGGCCAGCACCGCACTGGCGCCGGCCTTGTCGTCCTTGGCGATCAGAAGCGCGGCGCGGTGGCGCAGCAGCAGACAGCGCGCCAGCATGTCCTCGCCCTCGGTCAGAAGGCCCTGCCCCTGACTGATCTGATCATGAACATCGAGATGTTTGCCCAGCGCAAGATAACAGGCAGCCAGGGTGGCGCGCACGAAAGGCGCAAAAACCCGGTTGCCGGTCAGATCGACAGCGCTTTCGGCCTTCCGGGCATGGTCCAGCGCCTTGTCGCCGTCGCCATCCTCCAAGAGCAGATCGGCGGTGGCCAGATCGATCAGCGTGCGGTTCTCGCCTTCGGCCACCGCAAGGGCGCGGTTCAGCGTGGCATTGGCCCGGGCCCGTTCACCGGCCAGCCGCTGCATATTGGCCTGGGCCAGATAGAGATCGGCCAGCGCGACCGGCTCATCGACATTCTCATTGATCAGCCACAAGCCGCGCTCGATCGACAGTTTGGCCAGATCGAACCGGTTGCGGGTGGCATGGACCCGGCCCAGAAGCGCATAGATCCCCGCCCGCTCGCGGATGAATTTCAATTCGGGCAGGAAGCCTTCGGCCTGCAGGCAATATTCCATCGCAAGGGTCAGATCGCCGCGCCAGAAGGCATGCCAGCCCAGCGTGCGCAGGGCATAGCCCTGCTCCGCCCGCGACCGTCGGCCATGACCGTCAAGCGCCTTCTTTCGGGCGGCCAGCGCATAATCCCGGCTGACCGCCGGTTCCGACCAGCGGCGCGCCCAGGAGAGCCGGTTCAAAAGTGCCGGGTCACCGCTGGGCAGGTCGGACAGGATGCGATTGGTGTTCGAACTCATCTGTCGTCCCTTGAAACGGGCCGGCGCAGAATTGCCGAACCCTGAGAAAGACTTAGGCACCCACCACCGGGGGTTGCAAGGTCTATTGCACCCGGAAGCCCCGTCCCGGCTGAAAAAAAGGCCGGGCACAAGGCCCGGCCAGTCCAACAGGGAGGTATCATGCCATGACCCGGACATGAAAACGGGATCGTCAAAACTGGTTCGGAAGGTCGCCCTGGCAGCGCAGCGCTTAAGCCACCAGGCGATAGCCGCCCGATTCGGTTACCAGTAAACGCGCATTTGAGGGATCTGGCTCGATTTTTTGGCGCAACCGGTAAATATGTGTCTCAAGTGTGTGCGTTGTGACACCCGCATTGTAGCCCCAGACCTCGTGCAGCAGCACATCGCGCGCCACCACACCTTCGGAGGCCCGGTAGAGGAACTTGAGAATATTGGTTTCCTTCTCGGTCAGGCGGATCTTCTTTTCATCCTCGGTGACCAGCAGTTTCTGGGCGGGCTGGAACGTATACGGCCCAAGCTGGAACACCGCATCTTCCGATTGTTCATGCTGGCGCAATTGCGCACGAATGCGCGCCAGCAGCACCGGGAACTTGAAGGGTTTGGTCACGTAATCATTGGCGCCGGCATCAAGGCCCAGGATCGTGTCGGCATCGGTGTCATGGCCGGTCAGCATCAGGATCGGGCATTTCACCCCATGTTTGCGCAGCACCCGGCACAATTCGCGGCCATCGGTATCGGGCAGGCCCACATCAAGAATGACCAGGTCGTAAATGCCCTGTTTCGCCTTTTCCATGGCCTCGGCGCCATTGCCGGCCTCGAAGACGTCGAAATCC
>JAOXSD010000046.1 GCA_025800205.1 Silicimonas sp.
ACCGCCTCGAAGAAATCCAGGGCCAGCATCACCGGATGTTCTGCGATCCTGCCTATGCCAACAGCCCGGAATACAAGGCGTTCTGGGAACAATTGGGACGGGGCGAATTCGCCAGCGGCGAATTCAAGCGTTTCACCAAAACCGGCGACGGGATCTGGATCCAGGCCAGCTACAATCCGATCTTCGATCCCGAAGGGCGCCCCTACAAGGTGGTGAAATACGCCACCGACATCACCGAGGCGAAGCTCAAATCGGCAGATTACGAGGGGCAGATCAACGCAGTGTCGCGCTCTCAGGCGGTGATCGAATTCGATCTTGATGGCACGATCCGCACCGCCAACGAGAATTTTCTGGCCACCACCGGCTACCGCCTCGAAGAAATCCAGGGCCAGCATCACCGGATGTTCTGCGAAGGGGATTATGCCTCCAGCGCCGAATACAGTACCTTCTGGGAGGATCTGGCGCGCGGCGAATTTGCCTCCGGCGAATACCGCCGCCTGGCCAAGAACGGCGCCACGGTCTGGATCCAGGCCAGCTACAACCCGATCTTCGATCCGGAAGGCAAGCCGTACAAGGTGGTGAAATACGCCACCGACATCACCGCCTGGAAGACCGAGTTGCTACTGATCATCGACAGCCTGATCGCGCTCTCCAAGGGGGATCTGACCCTGCGTCTGCCTAGCGAGGGCTCCCATGACCTTGAAGACATGCGCGCGGCGTTCAACACCACGCTCGACAAGCTGGGCGAGTTGGTCGACGACATCAATTTCGCCTCCGCCGCTATTCAGGAGGAATCGGAATCCATCGCCGACAGCGCCCAGTCATTGTCCTCGCGCTGCGAACGTCAGGCGGCCACGGTCGAGGAAACTTCCGCTTCGATGGAAGAGATGGCGAGCACGGTCAAAAGCAACGCCAAGAATGCCGAAAACGCCACCGCGGCGGCCAAGAATGCCACCGAACATGCGGAAAACGGCGGCGGCATCGTGCAGGAAGCCATCGCCGCCATGGTCAAGATCGAAGAAGGCTCGGCCGAGGTGCGCAAGATCATCGAGGTGATCGACGCCATCGCCTTCCAGACCAACCTGCTGGCGCTCAATGCCGGGGTCGAGGCGGCGCGCGCCGGTGAGGCTGGCAGCGGCTTTGCCGTGGTCGCCTCTGAAGTGCGCGCCCTGGCTCAACGCGCCTCGGAATCCGCCCGCGACATCTCCAAGCTGATCGAAAGCTCCGAACGTCAGGTCGAGGAGGGCGCGGACCTGGTCAAGAAAACCGGCGAGGCGCTCACCGAAATCGTCTCCTCGGTGACCATGGTGTCGACCGGAATCGATGAAATCTATACCGCCAGCAGCGAACAGGCGACGGGGGTCAACGAGATCAACCATGCGATGACCGATATCGACTCCACCACCCAGAAAACCGCGGCCATCTCTGAAGAAAGCACCGCCGCGGCCGCAAGCCTGGCGCAGCGTTCGAACGCGCTCCGCGATCTGGTCGGTTTCTTCAAGACCGGCAGCAAACCCCGCGATCCGGGGCGTGCCAGGACCGAGGCGCCCGCCGCCGCATCCGCGCCCGCCGAGGAGGCAACGCCCGCAGCGCCGCCGGTCACGGGCCAACTCGCCCTGGCTGCCGCGGATGAGCCGGAGGATTGGCGCGAATTCTGATCCGGGTGATGCCGGTCTGCCGGGCTTTTTTGGTGGCAGCGACCGGACCGGCCTGATCGGTGGGCTCCATTCATCCCGACCGAGGGTTTCGCCCGCTCGCGCCGGTGCCATCGGCAGCGGCGGAGGAGCCGCTGCACCGCCCGGCATCTGCGCGCCGATTGTCTCTGCGCGCCATTCTCGCTAGGACATCGCCAGCGCCGGGTCGACCCATGCAAACGGCGCGGAAAGGCGAGCGATCCCATGACCAAACCCTGTATCATCTGTGTGGCCATCACCGGCTCCGTGGCCACCAAATCGGCCAACCCGGCCGTGCCGATCACCGTGAGCGAGCAGATCGAAAGCACTCAGGAAGCCTTCGAGGCCGGCGCCGCCATTGCCCATTGTCATGTGCGCAATGACGATGAGACGCCCTCCTCGGATCCGGAGAAATTCGCCCGGCTCAAGGAGGGGATCGAACGCCATTGTCCGGGCATGATCATCCAGTTTTCCACCGGCGGCCGGTCCGGCGCGGGCGCCGAACGCGGCGGCATGCTGCCGCTCGCGCCCGACATGGCGTCGCTCACCGTGGGCTCGAACAACTTCCCGACCCGGGTCTATGAAAACCCGCCCGATCTGGTCGATTGGCTCGCGGGCGAAATGCGCAACCACGATGTCATGCCCGAGATCGAGGCGTTCGACCTGAGTCACATCCACCAGGCGGTGGCCATGCACCGGGACGGCCGCCTGCCCAAAAAGCTCTATGTGCAATTCGTCATGGGCGTCAAAAACGCCATGCCCGTCGATCGCGACGTGTTCGACTACTACATCAAGACCGTCCGGCGGCTTGCGCCCGACGCGGAATGGTGTGCCGCGGGCATCGGCCGTCACCAGCTCGAAGTGAACGAATGGTGCATCGCCGAAGGCGGCCATACGCGCACCGGTCTCGAGGACAATGTTCGCCTGAACCGGGAGCAACTGGCGCCGTCGAACGCGGCCTTGGTCGCCCGCACGGTGGCCCTGTGCGAAAAGCACGACCGCCCGGTCGCCACCTGGCAACAGGCGCGCGCGATGCTGGATCTGCCCCTGCGCGCCGGGTGATGTCTCACCAAAAGGTTGGAAAGTGAACAAGTTGCCGCTAAGGTAACCTGGTCGGTTCGTCCAAACGCAGGTCAAGATCATGGCCTGTCTGGATGTGGTCGACCTGGGAGGAAGCTCACCTGGAGCAACGTACCGGGTTTTGATCGCAGGCGGGGTACCTGAGGGGGAGGTGCCCCGCCACCTGCGATCAGTCGGCAGCCCTCGGCATCATAAGAACAGAGGCCGGTTGGCGCTCTCGAGAAACTCGACCGTGGTAAACCCGATCGGGGATGCTCCAATGTTCTCCAGATCATGGGTCATGCTTTGGCCCGGGGAAAACGTGACATGCTGGGTGGTCCCCAGTCGATAATCCATATCGGCCACAGCGCCATCACCGAACCTCGACCGGGCGCGACCGGTGCTTGTGGCGGTCCAGACATAATCGAGCACATGGGTGTGAAAGGGCAGCCGCTCGCCCGGCGCAATCTCCGTCATCCAGATGCGCAGCCGGTCCGTCTGATTGATCAGTCGCGTTCCGATCTGTCCGTTTGACCCTGCCTGCGCCAATTCCTGTCGCAAGGCTTCGGTCCAGAAAGGCCCGTGAAATACCGAGCGTGTGTCCTTGCTCATTCCTGAAATGTCCTTATGCGCCATCATGAGAATGCATGCCTTTAGAATTATAGTACGATAAGCAATTTCTGCAATTTTCAATTGAAAAATAGTCATTGGTGTTTTGCTGAGATATGAGCCTTGGCGATGCTCTATTTTGACTGTGATCAACGAAATTGGGCCGAGAATGCTTGATGTTTGCTGTAACGTCGGCTCATACTCGAAAAACGTCGTGAGTCTCTAAAGTCAAGTTATCAAAAGATAATTTATCTGGAAGCGAGTGTTTTGAAACAGAAAAAGTTCCGGAATGCAGACGAAGGGGCGCGGCAATTGAGATGTGGGTCCCGATTGGGAGGGGCTTTCACATGCGCCGAAATGGGGGTGTAAGATGACAGGAGAGGGAGGATCTTCCAGGCGTCGTCGTTTGCCCCCGGAACTGCGGCGCGAGGAATTTCTGGAGAAAGCGACCGAGTTCTTTGCCGAAGACGGATTCTCGATCACCACCCGGGAATTGGCGCGACGGCTCGATGTGACACAGCCACTGCTCTACCGCTATTTCCGCTCGAAGGATGCGCTGATCTCCGAGGTTTTCGAAACCGTCTATCACCGACGCTGGCGCGAGGAATGGGATCTGATGCTGATCGATCGGTCCAAGGATCTGCGCACGCGGCTGTCGATCTTCTACCGCGACTATTCCGAAGTGGTGTTCGAGCGGACCCTGTTGCGCGTCTTCCTTTACGCGGGGCTCAAGGAGCCGGAGATGAGCCGGCGGTGTCTGGAGCGCACGGAACAGCACTTGCTGACACCGATCCTGCAGGAATACCGACAGGAAAAGGGGCTTGCGACAGGCCCGATCAGCGTCGAGGAAGCGGCGTTGGCGTCAATAATGCACGGCGGCATCAATGATCACGCCCTGCGCGCAGAGGTGTTTCAGGCAGCACCCGAAGTGACACTCAAACAGGCGATCGAAACCGCCATCGACATGATGTTCAGCGGTCTGGATCGCCACCACGATCAGCGGCGTTGAGCCTCAGCCGTCCCGCTCCATGATCCACTCCACCTCCGGCGCGGGAACGAATCGCCACTTCCGCAAGGGGCCCGCCATCACGTTGAGGTAATACATCTCGAACCCGTAGGGCGCGCCGCAGGGATGGTGGCCGCGCGGCACCAGCACCACGTCGCCATCTGACACCGCCATGGTCTCATCGAGCGTGCCGTCATCGGTATAGACCCGCTGCACGCCAAAACCCGACGCGGGGTTCAGCCGGTGATAATAGGTTTCCTCCAGATAGGTGATCCGGGGAAAATCATCTTCGTCATGGCGGTGGCTGGGGTAGGAGGACCAGTGGCCCGCCGGGGTGAAGACCTCGGTCACCAGCAGGCTGTCGGCGAAATCTTCGGCCTCCATGGCGATGTTGTTGATGTGCCGCGTGTTGGTGCCCTTGCCGCGCTCGGTCAGGGTGATGCCCTCGGGCCCGATGCGCCGTGCTGCATGTCCGCCAAGACCAGGCGCGGAGCAGACGGCAATCACGCAATCGGTCGTGGCGGTCGCCTCCCAGTCGCTGCCATCGGGCAGATAGAGACAATGAGGCGGGGTCTTTTCAAAGACATTCATCCGCTCGCCCAATTCGCCCCAATCCTGACCGGCGCCGCTGATCCGCGCCTTGCCCTCGACCATCACCAGGATCACCTCCCGGTCGCCTGTGGCCTCGGCCGCGCGTTCGCCCGCGCGCAGGTGATAAAGACCAAACCCCACATAGCGCCAACCGGCATTGGCGGGGGTGATGTCATGCACCTTGCCATGGGTGCCGAAGGGGCGGCGCAGCAGATCGGCCATGTCTTATCCTTCCACGTTCAGCCCGGAGCGGGCGCAGATTGTCTTGATGTGATCGAAGCCGAGCTTGGAATATTCATAGGGCGGCGCCTTGGCCGGATCCTGTTCCGCCTCGACCACGATCCAGCCTTCGTAGTTCATCGCCGCCAGCCGGTCGGTGATGGCCTGGAAATCAAGGCAGCCCTCGGGATCGCCCGGCACCGAATAGACCCCGGCGGCGACGCCATCAAGGAACGAACGATTCTCGGTCCGGACCCAATCCAGCACCGGCTGACGCACATCCTTGAAATGCACATGGTGCACCCGGTCGCCCCATTTATCGAGAACGCCCAGCACATCGGCGCCTGCGAAATGCAGATGGCCGGTGTCGTAAAGCAGGGTCAGATCACGGCTCGAGCCATCCATCAGCCAGTCGATGTCTTCGGCATCCTCGATCATCGAGCCCATGTGGTGATGATAGCTCAGCACCACCCCCTGATCGGCGGACCACTTGGCCAGTTCCGACAGTTTCGCGGCATAGGCGGTGATCTCGTCGCGGCTCAGCTTCGGACGATGGGCCACCGGCGTCGAAATCTCGCCCTGCACGGTGTTGGAACATTCCGCATAGACGATGCAGGGCGCATCAAGCGCGGCAAATTGCGCGACCTGGGCGCGGATGGCCTCCTGTTCCTCGGCAAGGCTCGCCTGCATCAGGTTGCCCGAACACCAGCCGCCACACAGCGCCACCCCGTAGCGGTCGAGATAGGCGCGCAGCCCCTCGGTATCCGCAGGCATCCGGCGGCCGCGCTCGACGCCGGCATAGCCGATGCGCCCGGCGTCCTCCATCGCCCCTTCGGTGGTGTAATCCTTGGTCAGATCCGGCAGATCATCATTCTGCCAGGCGATCAGCGAAATTCCGATCTTGACGCTCATTGGCGGGTCCTTTCCTCCATGCGCGGCCCCAGGACACTCCTCCCCGCGCGCGCCCAGCCTTTACCCGATGTGGCTCGGTCCGCAAGGGGCGTTCTCGGCACCGACGCTTTCCAGCAAATCGGCGCGCAGGGCCTCCCGGGACGCCCGGTGGTCATGATCAATCACGCCGCTGCGCTGGCTCTCGCGCCAATCGGCGGCACCCAGGATCGGCGCGGTCTCTGCCGCAGGCAGACTGCGCCCCCGGATCAGAT
This sequence comes from Silicimonas sp., assembly GCA_025800205.1. GTDB lineage: Bacteria > Pseudomonadota > Alphaproteobacteria > Rhodobacterales > Rhodobacteraceae > CALKXV01. The sequence continues at coordinate 6,321 of JAOXSD010000046.1, forward strand.
CGGCCGCCCGCTCCGCCAGCATCAAGGTCGGCGCATTGAGATCGCCCGCCGTTGCCTGGGGCATGACCGAGGCATCAACAATCCGCAGCCCCTCGACCGCTTTCATCTTCATCGTCCCGGGATCGACCACGGCCGCCTCATCGGCACCCATCCGGCAGGTGCCGCAGGGGTGATAGGCGCTTTCCACCTTGGCCTTGATGAAAGCGTCGAGATCCGCATCGCTCCGGGCCTGATCGCCGGGCGCCAACTCCGCCCCGCGATAGGGATCAAACGGCGCCTGGGCGAAAATTTCCCGTGTCAGCCGGATCGCCGCGCGCATCTCGTGCCAATCCTCCGCATGGGACATGTAGTTGAACCGCACCCGGGGCAGGTCGTTCGGATCGGCGCTTCGCAGCCGCACCCAGCCCCGGCTCTTTGAGCGTTTCGGCCCCACATGAACCTGAAACCCGTGCCCCTCCGCCATACTTGTGCCGTCATAGGAGATCGCCAGCGGCAGAAAGTGAAACTGCAGATCGGGATAGGGCAGGCCGGGGCGCGAACGGATATGGCCGCCCGATTCAAAATGATTGGTCGCGCCCAGCCCGCGCCGGGTCAGCAGCCACTCCAGCCCGATCCGCGCCTTGCCCAGCATCGACATATGCGAATAAAGCGAAACCGGCAGGCGGCAGGCCTGCTGCACATAGACCTCCAGATGGTCCATCAGATTTTCGCCCACCTGCGTCCGGTCGGCCAACACCTCGATCCCGTGATCGCGCAACAATTGCGCGGGGCCGAGACCCGAGCGTTGCAGGATCGTAGGTGTCAGGATCGACCCGGCCGACAACACGATTTCCGCGCCCGCCTGCGCGACCCGCGCCTTGCCGCGATGGGTGAATGCGACACCGGTGGCGCGCCTGCCGTCGAACAGCACGCGGTCCACATGGGCGCCGGTCAGCACGCGGACATTGCCGCGTGCCATGGCCGGGCGCAAATAGCCCCGCGCCGCACTCGACCGTCGCCCGCCGCCCACCGACATCTCCATCGGCCCCAGCCCCTCGTGCTGAAGCGCGTTCATATTGTCGCTCACCGCATAGCCTGCGGCGCGGCCCGCCTCCACAAAGGTCTGATAAAGCGGGTTGTCCTCCCGACCGCGGGTCACGGAGATCGGCCCGGCGCCGCCCCTGAGCGGGCCGCCCCCCGCCACGTTTTCCATCCGCTGGAAATAGGGAAGCACATTCTCCCAACCCCAACCGGTCGCCCCGCGCGCCGCCCAAAGCTCGTAATCCATCGGGTTGCCGCGCACATAGCACATGCCATTGATCGACGACGACCCGCCCAGCCCCTTGCCGCGCGGCAGGTTCATCACCCGGCCATCAAGCCCCGGTTCGGGCTCGGTCCGCATTCCCCAGTTGAACCGTTTCGTGTTCATCGGGATCGACAGGGCCGAAGGCATGGCGATCATCCAGGACCGGTCAGACCCGCCGGCCTCCAGCACCAGAATCCGCCGCTTCGGGTCTTCGCCCAACCGGCGGGCCAGCACGCATCCGGCCGATCCGGCGCCGATGATGATCACATCATAGCTGCCGAAATCGCTCGGCGTGGCGGGCGGGCGCGCTTTGGTCATGGTCAGTCGATCATGATGTAATATTTCAGCATCGGCGCTTCCTGTTTCCAGGTGCCGCGAAAGCCCTTGGGCACAAGGAAGGCCTCGCCTGCGCGATAAGTTTCTGAAAAGACGTCGCTTTCCAGCGTGACTTCGCCTTCGAGGATATACATGAACTCGGTCGCCGGGTAATCTTCGTAGAATTCGGTATAAGGGGTCGAGCGCCAGATGCCGGAACGGATGCCCTTCTCCGCATCGGTGAAATAGGCGTGATCGGCCCCCATGGGCTGGCCCGAAATCAACTCTGCGGTTTCGAGTTTTTCATCCGGCGTCTCCGGCCATCCGCTTGGTCCGGTGGCGGAAAATCTGATCGGCAGGGTCATCTCGGGCGGTCCTTTGCAATTGCTGGTCGTGGCACTCTAGGAAGAGGGGCTGGAAGAACAATTCCAAAAATTGTACAACAGGGTAACATGAGGTGACGGTTGATGGGTGTTGAGAAACTTCGACTGACGGCCCTGCGCGCTTTCGATCTGGTGGCGCGTACCGGTTCATTCACCCGCGCAGCGGAAGTGCTCAATGTGACCCGACCCGCGATCAGCAAACAGATCAAGGCCCTGGAGACGGATCTTGGCGTGTCCCTGATCACCCGTTTCGGGCCGCGACTGGCGTTGACGGAGACCGGCGAAACACTGGCGCAGGGGCTGCGTCAGGGGTTTGATCTGATCGCCGCAACCACCGCGCGGATCGAAGCCAACCGCGCGCAGCCCAAGGCCATTCGTATCCTTGTCGAACGGGATTTCGCCACCTCCTGGCTGGCCGAGCGGATCGGCGATTTTCTGGTCCAGAACCCCGGTCTGCCGGTGGAAATCACGTCGGATCAGAACAACCGTCTGCGGCTGGACGAAGAGTTCAGCTTCCGCATTTTCTACGGCCCCACCGGGCGCGCGCCCCATGGTGACCTGGTCGAAATCCCTCTTTGCGATTGGGTGGATTTGCCGCTCTGTGCGCCGGAATATGCGGCGGAACATGTGACCGAAACCGGCTTTGTTAATGCGCGGTTTCTGGTCGATCGCTACTACAATCCCTGGGAGGTCTGGTTTGATCGGACCGGTCTCACGGGGCCGGCGGACCAGTCGGATTTCATTCACTTCAACGAAACAACCCTTTGTCTGCGCGCAGCTCAAACCGGGGCCGGGATCACCATCGGGGACACGTTGTTCTCCCTGGGCGCGGTCGAACAGGGGCGGCTCGTCGTGCCCTTCGGCACCGGCGTCAAAAGCCGGGAGCGCTATGTTCTCTGCCATGCGAAAGGGCGTGCGTTGAACGAAGGAGAGGCGGAATTCCAGGGCTGGCTCAGGGCGGCGGTTGCCGAATATCAATCCCGCGTGGATGGGGTTCTTGAGGCTCAGGGCATTCGTGTCCTGCCCTGACGCAGGATCAGGTTTTCAAACCGTACTTCTTGATTTTATTGTATAATGTTCGCGTAGTCATGCCCAGTTCCTCGGCGGTCTGGGCGCGGCGAAACCCGTTGCGCGCAAGCGCTGCTGCGATCCAGTCCCGCTCGGACCGGGCGGCGGGACTGGCCTCGGTCCCGGTCCGGTCCGGGAGGGTCTGGTCGCGGGGGGCGGGCTCAAGAAAGTCCAGTGCATCAATCCCCATGCGGCCGCCAGGACTGCGGCGCAGGGCGCGGCGCACCAGGTTGCGCAATTCGCGGAGGTTGCCGGGCCAGTCGTGGCGATGAAGGCGCTCCAGGGCCTTGTCGGTGAAATGCACCGCGTCCTGTCGACCGGCCTCGCGCACGAAGTGAAGCGCGAGGTCGGGGATGTCGTCGCGGCAATCGCGCAAGGGCGGGAGCGCGATCTGATGTGCCGCCAGCCGGTAGAAAAGATCGCGCCGCAAACCCCGGGCCGGGTCTGGTTGAACGGGCTGCGCAGAAAGGGTCGAGACGATCCGCGCATTGCTTCGGCGCAGTGCGGGATCGCCGATCCGCTGCAAGGTCTGGTCTTCGGCAAAGCGCAGCAACTTGCCCTGAACGGGCCGTGGCAGCGCGGCGATATCGTCAAGGATCAGCGTACTGCCCGCGGCGCGTTCAAGGGCGCCAGGCTGCGCAGCCGTGCCGTCCGGCAGATCGGCCGACAGGCCCAGGATCTGAGCAGGGGCGCTGTCTTCTTCAAGGCTCGCACAGCTCAGGGTGACCGGTCGCCGGGCCGCCCGCGGCCCGAGCGCATGCAGAAGTTGGGCGACATGGGTCTTGCCGGTGCCGGTTTCACCTTCGATCAGCACCGGGGTTCGCTCATGGGCCAGCTCGCAGATCTCCTCGCGGAGTGCCTGAAGTGCAGGGTGTCGGCCGATCAGCCTGTCTGCGGGATCGTCCCTGGTCTGAAGTCGGGGATTGGCGGTGAAACTCTGGGTTACCTCGCCGCGGCCCAGGGAGGCGCTGCTGACAAACCCGTCCACGGCGCAGAGATCGGCCCACCGCCGTGCGGCTTCGGCGGATTGCACGGGCCCTCCGGTGGCAAATGTTGTGATCCCGGCGGGCAGGCCGTCCAGCACATGGGCAATATGGCCCGCCCGACGCTCCAGTTCCAGATGGTGGTCCGGCGCGGTCTCTTCGATCCGCGCCATGTCCAGGGCGGGCAGGACACAGATGGCGTCAAGGCCCGCTTCGGCAAGACGCCGGGCCTGATCCTGATGGCGCACGAAAGCAAACCGTTGGAGCCCGGCCTTGGCGGCCTCTTCAAACAGGGCGAGGTCGCGATCAAGCCCCAGACCTTCGCGGTCGAGGAGCGCGCCCAGGCGCCCGTCGAGTGTCACCGCGGAGGGGCAGTTGCACAGACCTGTTACGCCAAGCGCGCGGGCACGGGCGACAAGGGCGGCAATATCGAGGCGCGGATCGCTGACCGAAAGGCCGACATGGAGGGGCAGGCGGCTCCGGCCCCGAAGCTCACGCGCAACGAAGTTGAGCCCCCAGTCATTGACATCGCGCACCGGCAGGTGGCTGACCAGCGGGCTCAGGCCCTGAATGCGGTAACGCTCGGGCGCAAGCACCAGCAGCAGATCGGCGCCACCGGCATCGGCCGCATCGGCGGCGAGGCCGGAGCCGATCGTGACCGCGTGGCAGAAGGGGGCTTTCTCAACCGCCATGACCGGCCTCAAGGCAGATCGCGCCATCGGCATTGAGCGCGCTCAGGTTCAGTCGCGCTTCGTGCCAGGGGGAGGTGTAGAGGGACAGGCGCAGGCCGGGGGCTTCGTCCTTCAGCGTGTCGAGGACGCGGCTCAGAGCGCCCTGAACAAGGCTGCGGCCGTCGGGGCTGTCGGTTTCGAAAAGCCCCGGATGCAGCACCAGATGATCAAGCCCCGCCGCAATCGCGGCGCGCCCGTGGTCAAGGGTCAGGATGAAACCCATGGTCTCGAAGCCGAAGCTGCGCGCCTGGGCAAGCCGGGCGTATTCCTGCTCCGGCGCGATCCCGTCTGCGGCCATGGCAGCGCCGATGTCGCCGTCGAGCAGAATGGAGGAGGGCCAGTTGGTCACGCCGCGATAGCCCTTCTGATGTAGCCTGGCAAAAAGGGCGGAGGTCGTGTCGAACGGATCGCCGGTGAGGATCGCTGCCCATTCGCCCTGAAGCGCGGCATCGACCAGCGCCTGATTGTGATCAAGGCCCGGCAGAACAAAGGCCAGATCAGCCTGAGGCGCGGTGAGTCCGGCAAGGCTGGGGCAAAAAATCCGGCCGGTCTCGGGCTCTGCCTTGGTATGTCCGGTGAGGGTCAGGGTCTCCATGACACCTGTCTGAAAGCGAAGGTCGGGAATGAGAAGAATTTTTCTCAAATTTTCCGAAAATTTCCGATTGATCCGGCAGGAGGCGGCGAATCTGCAACAGAAACCCGCCCGGATCAGGTCTGAACGGGGGCGAATTCCGTTTGCGGCAAAAGGTTTAACGAAGGGTGAAGGTCAGGAGGCGGTGACCACGCCTTCGGTGGCCGCGCGGCTGCTGGCCATGTTGAGGCACATGGTGAAGGCGTTGCGGACGGGCACCGGATTGGCCTTGGCCTGACCCGCGATATCGAACGCGGTGCCATGGGCGGGCGTGGTCACCGGCAGGGGCAGGCCGGCCAGAACCGACACGCCGCGATCAAAGCCGAGGAGCTTGATCGCGATCTGCCCCTGATCGTGATACATGGTCACCACCGCGTCATATGCGCCATCGCGGACCTTCAGCCAGAGCGTGTCGGCGGGCAGGGGGCCCACGCAATTGATCTGCCGCGCGCGGGCTTTTTCGACGGCTGGCCCAATGATCCGGATCTCCTCATCCCCCATCAGGCCGCCATCGCCTGCATGGGGGTTCAGGGCGGCGACTACGATACGGGGCCGGGCATAGCCTGCGGATTTCAAGGTCCGGTCCGCAAGCTCGATGCTTTCGTCGATCCGTTCGATGGTCAGCAGATCGGGCACGTCCTTCATCGCCACATGGCTGGTGACACGGCCGTTCCACATGCCATTGGCCACGTTGAATTCGCTGGCCCGGGTTTTCAGGTCGAAAAAATCGCGGGCAAAGCCCAACTCATCAGTGAAGTCATTGCCGCCCTTGTGCATGGATTCCTTGTTGAAGGGCATGAAGACCAACCCGTCGATGTCGCCCGCAAGCTTGCGTTCAAAGGCGCAACGGAGCCCTTCGATGGAAGACAGCCCCCCGGCGGCGCTGGTCTCTGCCACCGGCACGTCGCCGATCCCCGCGATGGGCAGATCCAGATGAAGCACCTCGTCCTCGTCCATATCGATCGGCGCATCGATGGGCGCGTGGCGGATGCCGTCGAGGGTTATGCCCATCTGCGCTTCGCCACGGGCAAAGACCTCGGGCGCGCCGATCACCACCAGATGGGCCGCCGCACGCACGTCTTCATCGGACAGAAGCCGGATCAGCAGTTCGGGGCCGATGCCCGCCGGATCCCCCTGCACCAGAGCGATGGTCTTGCGGGTCATGTGCCTTGTTCCTCCAGTTTGGCCTGGGCGGCCGCGATGTTCTTGACCGCCACCTCGAGATGCCGCCGCATATGGGCCGCGCAAGCCGCCCCGTCGCGGGCCTTGAGGGCTGCGATGATGTCTTCGTGCTGGCCCAAAGTGGCATCGCGGGCGGTGCGCATTTTCGATGAGATGAACCGCGCCCGCCACAGCCGGGAACTATAGGCCTTGTGGGTTTCCGAGAGCGGCGCGTTTCCCGCCGCCTGAACAATCGTCTGGTGGAAGGCCATGTCCCAGCGAAAGAACTCCAGCGGATCGGTGTCGCTCGGTGCTTCGCGCATCCGGCGCTCCAGCCGGGCCGCTTCGGCGATTTCATCGTCGGTTGCGTTCTGGCAGGCCAGATCGCCCGCAAGCGCTTCGAGGGCGCCAAGCACCGCCAAATTCTGGCTGATGTCGTCGAGCGACGGATCGGCCACACGCGGGCGGCGCGTCGGGCCATAATCGATCAGGCCTTCGATTTCGAGAAGGCGCAGCGCCTCTTTCAGCGGCGTGCGGCTGACGCCAAGCGCTTCGGAGAGGTTGCGCTCGGGCACGGCAACACCGGGGGCGAGCTTGCCCAGCAGAATAAACTCGCGCAGCGTGTCGGCAGCCTCATGGGCGAGGGACCGGCGCGGCTTGATCGCCCCGAACTCGCGCAGGTCTTCGGTCCAGCCTGGCTCTTTGCTCATCCTTTTCCCCATCGTAATGCCACCGGGTCCAGTGGCCGGATCAGGTCCAGATAGCTTTGCCGCGCCCAATCCGGAAGGGGCGCAATCGGATGGCGACAGGTATCGGAGGCAAAAACCCCGCCTTCCATGAACACCGCCTTGGTGGCGCGGAACTGACATTGGCGGTTTTCGAAGTTGATCGCGGGCAGAACGCGGGCATAGGCCTCGGCCGCCGCGTCGCGGTCACCGGCCAGGAAATGAGTGACCACCGGCTTGATCTGATCGGTGATCGCTGCCGAGGTCATGGTGCCGGTGGCGCCCGCTTCGAGATCGGCCAAAAGCGTGATGCCTTCCTCGCCGTCAAACGGTCCGTCAATGTGATCACCGGCCGCATCCAGCAGCCCACGCAGCTTGGCCGTCGTGCCGACACTCTCGATCTTGAGCAATTTCAGCATCTCGATCTCGCGCGCCATGCGGGCCAGCAGCGGCACGTTCAGCTCGACCCCTGAAAGCGGCGCATCCTGCAACATGATCGGGATGCCCACCTCGCCCACCCGGGCGAATTGCTCATAGGTCTGCTCGGCCGTGCCGCGCAGGGTGGCGCCATGATAGGGGGCCATCATCATCACGACGGCAGCGCCCATCTCCTTGGCCTGACGGGCGCGGGCGACCACGATGTCGGTGGCAAAATGGCTGATCGTCACGATCACCGGCACCCGGCCCGCCACATGGTCGAGCGAGGCGCGGGTCAGGTCGTAGCGCTCCTGATCCGAGAGCAGGAACTGTTCCGAGTAATTAGCCAGGATGCAGAGCCCGTCGGAGCCCTGATCGATCATGCAATCGAGCGCGCGCAGCGAGCCTTCAAGGTCGAGCGCGCCATCGGGGTGAAAGGCGGTGGGGGCGACGGGCCAGATGCCGGAATAGGGTTTCATTCTGTGATCTCGAAATGTTGGAGGTGTCTGTCGGTGATGGTGATGCCAAGGCCGGGGGTGTCGTCATCCAGTTGCAGGTAGCCCCCCTCCGCCTCCGCATCGCCGTCGAAGATGTAGTAGAAGAGTTCATTGCCGACCTCGACGTCATGGACCGGGAAATACTCCGAGATCGGGCAATTCACGTTGGCCATGGTCAGGTGGTAATTGTGCATCTGGCCGGCATGGGGGATGACCGGGATCTGGGCCGCCTCGGCGATGGCGTTGATCTTTTGCGCGGCCGTGATCCCGCCCACCCGGTTGGTGTCGTATTGCAGCACGCTGACCGCGCGGCGGGCGATCAGATCGGCGCAACCGATGACCGAGAACTCATGCTCGCCGCCCGAGATCGGCACGATGTTCATGGCGTTCAGCTCGGCATAGCCCGCCACATCATCGGCGATCACCGGCTCTTCCAGCCAGCGCGGTTCAAAGGGTGCAAGCTTGGGCAGCATGCGTTTGGCGTAATCCAGCGTCCAACCCATGTAGCATTCAAGCATGAGATCGACGTCATACCCCAGCACCTCGCGCAGGGCCTCGACCCGTTTGAGGTTCTCACGCATCCCCGCCATGCCATCCTTGGGGCCGAAGCCGAAGCGGGATTTGAACGCCTGATAGCCCTGCGCCTTGGCCGTCTCGGCCTCGTGCTGCATCGCTTCGACATCATCGGCGTAAAGCTTGGAATAATAGACCGGAATGCGCTCCTTGGTGCGCCCGCCCAGCAGTTTGAACACGGGCTTGCCAACAAGCTTGCCCATCAGATCCCAGATCGCGATGTCGATGGCCGAAATCGCCGTCATCCCGATGCCCTTGCGGCCCCAGGCATGGGTGCGGCGGTACATCTTTTCCCAGAGATAGGCATAGTCGAACGGATCCTCGCCGATCACCAGCGGCGCATACCATTCATCGATTGCGGCTTTCACCACGGACGGGGCCAGAGCTGCATTGCCGATGCCGATGGTGCCGTCTTCGGTTTCCACCTCGCAGGTCAGCCATTGGTGGAAGCGGAAAGAGGCCATGGCATCGCCCTGCATCCAAAGCGCGTCAGAGGCGTTGGTGCAGAAGTTGCCCTGGGGCGGCACAATGGGGCCTTTCCAGTTCCAGACTCTGGTGCGGACGGATTTGATACGTGTCATGGGTTACTCTCCCGAAGACGTCAGGGGGTGGCGCTGCCGCCGGGCGACCCGCCAGAGGCCGGGGCCGAAAAGCGCCAGCGCGGTCAGGATGAAAAAGAACAGCGTGAGCGGCCGGGTGAACATCAGCCACCATTGCTCGTCGAGCATCACCATGGATTGCCCCAACCGCTGTTCCAGCATGCCGCCCAGGATCAGGCCGATGGCGAGCGGGACGACCGAAAAGCCGTAGCGGCGCATGAAAAATCCGATCACGCCCGAGATCAGCGCAACCCAGACATCGAACATCGACTGATCGAGCGCATAGGCTCCGACGATGGAAAAGACGAAAACACAAGGCCAGAGCACCTGAACGGGGATCCGCGCCACATGGGCAAAAGCCTTGGCACCGCTCAACCCGATCACGAAGAACAGCAGATTGACCAGCATCATCGACCAGAAGATCGCATAGGCAAACTCGGCCTGTTCGGTGAACATGGTGGGCCCCGGGCGCAACCCGTGCACCATTAACCCGGCGAGGATCACGGCCGCCGTGGCACTGCCGGGAATGCCAAGCGCCAGCGTCGGCACCATGGCGCCGCCGGTGGCCGAGTTGTTCGCCGCCTCCGACCCGGCCACGCCCTCGATCGCGCCCTTGCCGAATTTTTCGGGCGTGCGCGACCAGCGCTTCGCCTCGTTGTAGCCGATCATCGACGCGACCGTCGCGCCCTCGGCTGGCAGGATACCGATGAAGGTGCCGATGCCCGACGAACGCAGGATCGCGCGCCAGGTTTTGCGGTAATCGTCCCGCGATGGCAGGCGGATCGCTTTCATGCGCACCGCTTCCCGTTTCACATGCAGGTTCGACGCCTGGACCAGCAATTCGGAGATGCCAAAGACCCCGATCATCACCGGCACGAAACTGATCCCGTCGTAAAGCTCGTAGGAGCCGAAGGTGAACCGCTCGACCGTGGTCAGATTGTCGACGCCGACCAGCGCGAAAAAGATCCCAAAGCCGCCCGCGATCAGGTTCTTGAGCGGTGAACCGTCGCCGATCGAGGCCAGCATCGAGAGGCCGAACAGCGTCAGGGCGAAATATTCAGGCGGCGAGAAGTTATAGGCGGCCCGCGCCAGCAAGGGGGCTGCCAGCATCAGACAGATCACGCTGAAGATGCCACCGAAGGTCGACGCAACCACCGCCATGCCCAGCGCCCGCCCGGCCTCGCCACGCTGGGCCAGCGGGTAGCCGTCAAGACAGGTGGTGGCACTGGCCGCCGTCCCCGGCGTGTTGATCAGGATCGCGGTGATGGCACCCGCGAATGTGGCCGAGCAATAGATCGCGGTCAGAATGGCAATGGCCGGGATCGGCTCCATGGTCAGGGTGAAAGGGAGGAGGAGCGCGGCCCCCGTGGTGGCGTTCAGCCCGGGCAGCGCACCGATGACGACACCGCCGAGGGTGGCGATCACCAGCAAGAGCAGCAGGGTCGGATCCCCCAGTGCGGCCAGCCCGGACAACACCCCCTCCATCAGCCGTACCACAGATTGGTCAGCAGCCCGCGCGGGAACCGGATTTCAAAGACCTGATCGAACAGGAAGAAGATCACCACCGGCACCACGAACCCCACGAGCGCCAGAATGGCCGGTCGCCGTTCGCCCCAGAAAACGGTCAATGCCAGGGCGAAAACGCTGAGGGCGAGGAAGAGATCAATGGCGGTCAATGCCGCAAAGAGGCCAAACAGCACCAGTGTCCCCCAAACCGTGCCTTGCAGCCGATCCCGGATGCGGATCGGATCGACCCAGACCATCACCAGGGTCATCACCATGATTGCGACCAGCAAAAGCTGCGGAAAGTCCGACGGCTGGATGCCGCGCTTCAGGATCGGCGGCATCTTTTTGAACGTCGTCGAGACATAGAAGGCCGCGGCGCAGAAGCCAAGGATCAGGGCGGGGATCAGCCAACGCTCGATCCGCCCGGGGGATGCGGGTTTGTCAGACATGGGTGCTCACATTTCAGGGAATGCGGACGGCCCGACCGGGGCCGCCCGCAGCCGTGTCACTCGATGAAGCCCAGTTCCTTCAGGGCGGCATTCATCTCGTTCACCGTGGTCTCGATCTGCGGACCCCAGACATCGGAGCCGAGCACCGATGTGCTGTCGAGCCCGACCGAGGTCAGGAACCCCTGATAGACCGTGTGGTTCATCGCATTCAAAAGCGCGGTCTCGATCTTCTCGGCCACCTCGGGCGGCGTGTCCTTGTGAACGGCAAAGCCGCGCACGGTGGAGAAGCTCACCGGAATGCCCATCTCCTTGGCCGTGGGCACGTCGGGGATCTTGGCCATCCGCTCATCGGCCAGCACCACCGTGGGGCAAATCTCGCCCGCCTCGATCTGGGCGCTGGCCTCCGCCAGGTTCAGCACGCCGGCATCCACCGCGCCTGCCACCAGTTGCACCGCCAGTTCGCCACCGCCGTCAAAGGGCAGCATCGTGGGGGTCTGCATGCCGCCCTTCTTGGCGAACATGAAGGCCGAAACATCGTCGATATTGCCCAGATGGGTCACCCCGTAGGTGATGCCCTCGGCCTTCTGCTGTTCGACGAAATCCGCGGCACCGGCATAGGTGCCGCATTTGGTCATCAGGATCTGCGGATCATCGGTGCCGCGGGCAATGGGTCGCAATTCATCAATGCTCATGCCGCCCTGACCCTTGGCCACCACGGCTGCATGGCCGACGGTGAAGGTCAGGATCGAATAGCCATCGGCGGGCACGGTCTTGTAATATTCCAGCGCCGCCGCCCCGCCGCCGCCTTTCTTGTTGACCACAACCATGTCCTGGCCCAGTTCGCGGCGCGCCCGCAGCATCATCATCCGCGTGGTCACGTCCGTGCCGCCACCATTGCCGGCATGGGTCACCACTTCGATGGTCTTGGCCGGAAACTCTTCGGCCTGCGCCATATCCGTAGCCACCAGCGTGGCCGCGGCGCACAGGGCAAGCGCGCTCGCACTCCTCGAAAAAGTCATTGGTTCAATCTCCTCCCAGTTCCGCAAGCCCGCAACTGGGCTTCGGCAAATGGAATTTGGCATGCCAAAATAACTCTGTCAAATTTCTGCCCCGGCCCGCTGCGCGGCGTGGCGGACAATGTCACGCGAAAAAGCCCCGTGGCGCCCGATCACGACGGGCGCCACGGGGCATGTCATCCGACCGCCGTCTCTCCTGCGGGCCAGCGGCCCCGGGGCTTCAGGCGAGACGGGCGTCGCTGTCGCGATAGACCATTTCCCGGTCCGCCAGCGCCTGTGCGATGCTTTTCTGGGTGCCCAGCTTGGGGATCGGCAGGGCAGAGGCGGGGCGCCGCGTGTCGATGCATTCCGGGAACAGCGCCTCGATTTCCGCCCGGGCCTCGGGCCGCAGGGATTTGAGCGCTTCCGGTCCGAGATAGAGGCTCTCCGACGGTGAGCTTTCCGCATAGACGATCTGATGCCCGTCAAACAGCATGTGGAAATACTCGACACGCTCCATGTCGGTGACCTCTTCCACACCGGGCAGGGCGGTGAGCTTGATCGCCGCCACCAGCACTTCCGGGGTCCCGAGGGTTTCGGCGGCGAGATCGGACTGCACCACCATCCGGTGCTGGCGCGAGACCAGCAGATCACGCTCCGGCAGCCCGCCCCCCAGGGCGCCGACGGCAATGCGGATCGGCACCAGCTTGCCCGAGGCGCGCTTCCGGCTCGAGCCGATCCAGCGGATCGGCTTCACCCCGTCGCGGGTCACCACCTTGTCGCCGGCTCTCAGGTTCTCGATCGCCACCTCGCCCGTGGGCGTCATGATCCGCGTGCCACGCACGAAACAGACCGGCGGCGTCTCGGTGGAAAAACTGGCGTCATGGACCCAGAGACTGCGGCCCCCGTTCGGCTGGTCGCCATCGGTGCCCCAGGCGTCAAAACCCACGGTGACCGTCTGCCCATTTATCGTGAAGGTGGTCGCACTGTCGGTGCGCCCGCTGACCTTGGTCGCCATGGTCCCTTCGGAAATGGTCATGTTGTAGTTGCCGTTGTTCTGGGTGATCGTGTAGGTCGCGACGCCGCCGTAATTGCAGTAATCGCTCGGGAACACACCGTTTGACGGATGGTTGGTGGGGGTGTGGTCATAGGTGGTGACCCGCGAATGGGCGGTCACATACATGTCGCCGGTGACCTCATCGACCCCAAGTTCGATGGACTGGATCGAACTCAGATCGCGGAAGAAGCCGTCGTCATGCTGCCCGTCGCCGTCGCCATCCACCGCATGCCAGCGAAAGCCGCTGTTGGCGCCGGAAGAGTTCTGCACCACCTTGGTCAGCGCGCCGGTTTCCGTATCCACTTCCCACAACATGGCGTTTCGGGCACCGGCATAGGACCCGGTCGCCGCCAGATAGGTCTTGCCGTCCACCGGGTTGTAGATGCTGTCCATCTGAACGGAGTTGGCGTTCGAGGTCAGCGGTTGGTTTATGGTGTTGCGACCGGGAAAATCGATCTCGGGAAGCTCGGAAATGGTGCCGTCGGCGGCGATTTTCCAGACCGCGATGCTGTTTGGGTCGCCGGTCCCGTAGACCAGCTTCTCGTTATTGCCGATGTCGATGGAGTGGATGTCGGTGGTGGCAAAGGGGCTGGTGGCGTTCTGCGAATCCGCATGGCCCAGTTCGACGGAGGATTGCAGATTGAAATTGCTGTCCAGCTTTGTCACCCAGATCGAGTGATCGGTGGGCTGCGCCTGATCTGCCACGGATTTGGTGTAGTCAAAGCCGGCCTGCATCAGGGTGACCGAGCCGTCATCGGCCACATGGACCTCGAGACTTTCGTTGACGACCGTCCCGTCAATGTCTGTGGGTTTGGTGATCGACTTGGCATGGGACAGATTGCCCGAGCCATCCATCTCCCAGAGAATGTACTTCTCGGTGGTGTTCTGGGCCAGAAAGGTTTTCCCGTTCTTCTCGAACACGGTCATCTTGTCGGTACTGCCAAAAGGGAAATGGACCCCAAGCCCGTTGCCCGCGGCGCTGTAGGGGATCTGATCCACATTCACCATATTGAAGGGCCCGGATCCGTTGCCGCTGGCATCGGTGACTTCATAGACCCGTAGCCCGTCCGGGCGTTGTGCCGCCCCGCAGATGGGATCGGCGGTATAATGGTTCACCACAAAATGTCGGCCGTTGATTTCCACATGGGTGGCCGGCCCCATGAGATCCGTGCTGTCGACAACCGCCAATCCAAGGTCTGTCTGATTGATGTTCACCATTTACTGGGCTCCTCGATACGGCACATCTGCACGGCGCCGTGCAGACCAAGACTGTCACCGGGCGTCTGCCCGGTGTCGAACGGCGTGCGCGGATCGGCATGGCGGGCATGCGACCGGGCAAGACGTCGGATTGGCTGTGTCGGATGGTTTTCCCGGGATGTCGCGTTGCCCTGTCCCTGCTGTCCCGGAGGTTTCCAGAGCAGGGCGGAAGAGAGCGCCGCGCCGGGGCGTTCTGTCCCCGCCGCCGTCCCGCAGAGGTCGCGGACGGCATCACCTTTGAGTCAACACAGGTCGTGACCCCGACGGAAACCTACCTCAAACCGGGCGGAACTCGAAAATTGGACCTTTTATGTTTACGCTTTGTTAACGGGTCTTGGGCGCGTGTCCGATTGTTGCCCGGACCTGCGGCAATGGCGCCGGGACTGGCGCCTGCATTGGCATCGGGACCGAGTCGCAAAAGTGACGTCTCATGACCCGATTGCAGGCCACCCTGCGCCGGATCCCGGCCGCCACCGGCCCCTCTGACCCGGCCTGACAGGTTTTCCTATTAACCTTACGTCAATCCTGCTAGGCTTCCCCCGTCCGGACCTGTCGCAGCCCGCCCGCGGGTGTGCAAAGGTGCGGGCAGGGGGGAAGACCTGCTTTATCGGGCAGGTACGAAGACCGGGTCGGGACGTCTGCCGTATTTCTGTCAGGCGGCGCGCGACCTGCAAGGAGGAGGAAGATGAACAGGGTATATCTGTTCCCGCTGGCTCTCTGCGCCAGCGTCGTGATTTTTGCCGATCATGTGAGTGCCAATGAACAGGTCGCTGCGATCGCCGAGGCCGGTGACATCGATGCCGGCAAAAAGCTCTACAAGAAGGAATGCCGCGGCTGCCATGGCCCCACGGCCAAGGGGGTGTCGAGCTATCCCAAACTGCGCGGCCAGACCGCGGAGTATCTGGCGGACCGTCTCACCCGCTACCGCAAGGGCGAAAAATTCGGCCCCAACACGCCGCTGATGGCACCGAAGGCAAAGAAACTTTCGGACGAAGATATTGTGAACCTGTCGGCCTTCATCGCGTCTCTGGATCAATCCTAGACGCAGATGCGGCCGAAAATACGCCGGGCGACCTCCTCTCTGCCGGGCGGGCCATCCTTGAAGCAGGTGGTTTTACGAGTGTCGGCATCCTTCGAGCAGGATGATCAACGACTTGAATTGGGAGGAAAACATGATTGATCTGAAATACCCTGCCGCCGTGATCGCAGCGGCTGCGGTTCTGGCCGGGGGCATGCCCGCGCAGGCGCAGAACACCACCAGCCTGAGCCACACGCTGATCTTGGAGGATCTGGAAAACCCCTGGGACATGGCGTTCCTCGACGATGGCACGATGTTCTATACCGAAAAGTGCAAGGGCCTCTCGGTGCGCATGCCGTCCGGTGAAACCAAGGCGATCCTCGGGGTCGGGGACACGGCCGGCTATGGCTCGAATGCGACCGATCTGTTCTGCGAAGGGCAGGCCGGCATGATGGGGGTCGCGGTGGATCCGGACTTTGCCGACAACCGGCGCATCTATGTCTATTCCACTTCCAACATGTCGACGCCCCACACCAACCGTCTGATGCGCTTCGAAGTGAGCGACGACTTCTCCCAGGTGTCCGAACGCACCGATATCGTCGATGACGTGCCCTACAAGATGAAGGCCTCCGATCACCCCTTCGGCGGGCCCGGCGCCCATAACGGCGGGCGGGTGCGCTTCAATGCGGCGGATGGCTATCTCTACCTGACCACCGGTGACACCCATAACGGTATGGTGCCGCAAAGCCCGACCATGATGGGCTCCAAGGTGATCCGGATCGACACCGATGGCACCCCGGCCGCAGGCAACACGCCGCCCGTGGGGTTCGACAAGCGGACCTATACCTATGGTCACCGCAATGTGCAGGGGATCGCCTTCCATCCCGAAACCGGTGCGGCGATCGCGGCCGAGCACGGGCCCTGGCATTCGGATGAAATCACCGTCCTGCGCAATGGCGGCAATGCGGGCTGGGATCCGCGGCCGAACATGGCCGGGCGCGGCGATTGCCCGGACAATTACTGCGGCTACAGCCCCAACCAGATGGTCGGCGAAAACCGTTTTGCCCGCGCCGCTTGGATGCCGATGACCGATTTCGCCACCTATCCGGCCGCCATGCCGCCGATCTGGAACAACAACGGCTGGTCCCAGGGCACCTCATCGGCCGCCTTCCTCGAAGGCGACGCCTGGGGCGATTGGGATGGCGCCCTTGTGGTCGGTCTGATGGGCATCGGCTTCGGCGGCACGCCGCTCGGTCAGCGCATCGACGTGATCCAACTGACCGAGGACGGCACCGAAGTGGTCGATGTCACCGAAATGACCCTGCCGATGGAACCCGGCCGCTTCCGGTCTCTGGTCTTCGGGCCCGACGGCAGCCTCTATGCGGCGGTGGATGAAGGCATGATCCACAAGATCACCCCCTGATCGCTCGTCCCGTGCAGCGCCGCCCCGCGCGGCGCTGCCACTTCACGGCCCCAGAAGGAAATCCTGCGCAATTTCAAACCGCTGGTCATCCACCCGAATGCGGTAGAGCGCGCCCTCAAGACGCCAATCCGTATCCGTACCCACACCCGACATGGTCGCGCTGGCCCGGATGAAGGCGCCGTGGGTGAAGTACAATTGCCGGGCAAATCCGTTCGCAAACCGCACTTCGACTGTCGCATCCCCGCCGCCGCTGCGCGCCACGAATGCGTTGCAATGCCCGAGGCTCTGTCCCTGTTCCTGAGCGCAACGGATCCGCGTCTCATCGTCAAAATCGCGCC
>JAOXSD010000057.1 GCA_025800205.1 Silicimonas sp.
CAGCGTTGCAGCTGACCACCGGACACCTGGTGCGGGTAGCGACTGCCGATATTGTCCGGATCGGGCAGGCCCAGCTTGGCGAAGAGTTCACGGGCGCGGGCCTCGGCCTGTTTGCGGGTGAATTTCTTCTGCTCGACCGCCGCTTCGACGACCTGATCCATGATCCTTTTGGCAGGGTTAAACGACGCGGCGGCGGATTGGGACACATAAGTGACCTCACCACCACGCAGCTTGCGGATATCCCCATGAGACGTCTTGAGGATATCGCGCCCGTTCACCCAGACCTCGCCGCCGGTGATCTTCACGCCACCCCGGCCATAGGCCATCGAGGCCAGACCGATGGTGGATTTACCGGCACCGGATTCACCGATCAGCCCAAGCACCTTGCCGCGTTCAAGGTCAAAGCTGACCCCATGCACGATTTCGATGTCATGGGGCTTTTCGCCCGGCGGATAGACAGTCGCACCGATCTTGAGGTCGCGGACCTTGAGAAGGATATCGTCGCTCATCCCCGGCCTCCTTTCAGCGATGTGGTGCGGTTCAGAACCCAGTCAGCCACAAGGTTGACCGAGATGGCCAGCGTCGCGATGGCGACGGCGGGCCACA
>JAOXSD010000074.1 GCA_025800205.1 Silicimonas sp.
GGTCGCCATCGTCGCCGCCGTGGCGGCCTCCTATCTCTGGTGGGATTATCGCGGCGTCGCACAGCGCACCGGCGCGCCCAACATGACCGACATCGTGGTCGCGGGCATCGGCATTGTGCTGCTTTTGGAGGCCGCGCGCCGCTCGCTCGGTTTCCCGCTGATGGGCGTAGCGCTGTTCTTCCTGTCCTATGTCTTCTTCGGCTCCTGGTCCGGCCTGCCGGAAGTGGTGCAGTGGAAGGGTGCGTCGTTCGAGAAGGCGATGAGCCACATGTGGCTGACCACTGAGGGCGTCTTTGGCGTTGCCTTGGGCGTTTCCTCCGGCTTCGTCTTCCTCTTCGTTCTATTCGGCGCGCTCCTCAATCTGGCAGGTGCGGGCAACTATTTCCTGCAACTGGCCTTTGCCGCCCTCGGTCACCTGCGCGGCGGCCCGGCGAAAGCCGCCGTGATCGCCTCGGCCGCGACCGGGCTGATTTCGGGGTCGTCCATCGCCAATGTGGTGACCACCGGCACATTCACCATTCCGCTGATGAAGAAGGTCGGTTTCCCGGCCACCAAGGCGGGCGCGGTTGAGGTGTCGAGTTCGATCAACGGGGTGCTGACGCCGCCGGTGATGGGCGCGGTGGCCTTCCTGATGACGGAATATGTGGGCATTTCCTATGTGGAGGTGGTGAAAACCGCCATCGTGCCGGCCGCGATTTCCTATGTCGCACTGGTCTACATCGTTCATCTGGAGGCGCTGAAATCGGGCATGACCGGCACCAGCCGCATGCATCCGGTGAAATTCATGCTGGGCGCGATCTTCATCATCGCGATTTCCATCGTCATCGCAGGCGGCACGCTGTTCCTGTGCGGTGTGATCGTGGACGCGCTGAACAACATGTTCGGCGGGGCCTCGCTCTGGGTCATCCTTGCGGGCATGCTGGTGGCCTATGTGGCCGCCGTGCGCTTTGCCGCGAAAGGCCCGGATCTGGAAACCAGCCTTGATTCCATGCAACACCTTCCCCCGGTGCGCGAGATCTTCAAGACCGGCATCCACTATCTGATGCCAATCCTTCTGCTGATGTATCTTCTGATGATCGAACGGAAATCGCCCGGCCTCTCGGCCTTCTGGTCGACCGTGGCGATGCTGTTCATCCTGCTGACCCAGAACCCGCTGAAAGCGTTCTTCCGGGGCGAAAGCGATGTGGTGGCAC
The DNA here is from genome assembly GCA_025800205.1 of Silicimonas sp. Taxonomy (GTDB): domain Bacteria; phylum Pseudomonadota; class Alphaproteobacteria; order Rhodobacterales; family Rhodobacteraceae; genus CALKXV01. The sequence goes on from JAOXSD010000074.1 coordinate 1,194, forward strand.
AGATCTCCAAAGGTGTCGCAGATATCGCCGAGGGCATGATTGCTGGCGCGCGCAACATGATCGGCCTTGCCGCCGCCATGGGTGTGGCGGGCATCATCGTGGGCGCCGTGACGCTCACGGGCATCGGTCAGGTGATGGCGGAATTCGTGGAGTTCCTGTCGGGCGGCAACCTGCTGGCGATGCTGTTCTTCGTCGCCGTGATCTCGATCATCCTCGGGATGGGCCTGCCGACCACGGCGAACTATATCGTCGTGTCGTCGCTGATGGCGGGTGTGGTCGTGGAACTGGGCGCGCAATCGGGGCTGATCGTGCCGCTGGTGGCCGTTCACATGTTCGTCTTCTACTTCGGGATCATGGCGGATGTGACGCCGCCGGTGGGGCTGGCAAGTTTCGCCGCCGCCGCGATCTCGAAGGGCGATCCGCTGAAGACCGGCTTTCAGGCGTTTTTCTACTCGATCCGGACCGCACTTCTGCCCTTCCTGTTCATCTTCAACACCGATCTGTTGCTGATCGACGTCGGGCCGGTGCAGGCGGTGTTCGTCTTCATCATCGCGCTGATTGCCATGCTGCTTTTTGCGGCGGGCACGATGAACTACTTCATGGTCAAGTCGAAGATCTGGGAAAGTGCGGCTCTGTTGTTCGCGGCCTTCGTGCTGTTCCAGCCGGGGTATTTCCTGAACCAGCTCGCGCCCGAGTTCGAAACCCGGCCCGGAGCCGAGTTGTTCGCCATGGCAGAAAGCGCCGAGGAGAACGCATCGCTGCGCGTCAGGCTTGTAGGCGAGAACCTGAACGGCGATCCGGTCGATGCGCGCTACCTGCTGCCCGTCGGTGCGGTTGGCGGCGATGGTGCTGGACGTCTGATGGACAGTTCGGGGATCGAGTTCCGGGATGAGGACGGCAAGATCTTTGTCGACAACCTGAGCTTCGGCGGCCCGGCGGAACAATTGGGCATCGATTTCGACTGGGAAGTGGTGGAACTGGAAGTCCCCGCCGACCGGATGCCCAAGGAGATCTTCTACCTGCCGGCACTCTTGCTGGTGGGCGGTGTCTTTGCCCTGCAGATGGGCCGCAAACGCAAAGAAGAGGAGGCCCTCGCATGATCAAGCAAATCCTTGTCGCGGTCGATCTGACCCATGAAGACGACGCAAAAATGCTTCTGCGCGAGGCCGACAAACAGGCCCGCGTCCATGATGCGGGGCTGAGCGTGGTGACCGTCGTGCCCGATTACGGCTCGTCCTGGGTCGGGTCTTTTTTCAAGGACGGCACGCTGAAGAGCGCACTGGAGGCGGCCAACAAGACGCTGCACGATCTGGTGCGCGAGACCCTGCCCGAGCGGGAGAAGGTGCAGCATATTGTCGAAGTGGGCGTGGCCTATGAGAGCGTGCTCAGAGCGATTGGCGAGGCCCATGCGGATATGGTGATCGTGGGGGCACACAAGCCCGACATGGCCGAGAGGATCCTGGGGCCGAACTCCTCCCGGATCGCACGCCATGCGCCGGTGACCACGATGATCATAAGATCTTAGGTTGAGGGCCTCGGGGGAAACCCCGGGGCCTTTTCTTTCGGGCCTTAATCCTAGGGCGCGATATAGGCGGTGGCCTCGATTTCCACGAGGGCCTCGTCTTCGATCAGATCACGCACCACCAGCATGGACATGGCGGGAAAGTGTTTGCCGAAGACCCGGCGATAGGCTTCGCCGATTTCGCGCTGATGGGCGAGGTATTCGGCCTTGTCCTTCACGAACCAGGTGAGCCGCCCCACATCCTGAGGTGAGCCGCCTGCGGCACGGGTGATCTCGGCGATGTTGTTCAGCGCCTGTTCCATCTGGGGCAGGAAACCGCCGGGGACGAAGTTTTTCTGGGCGTCCCAGCCGATCTGCCCGCCGATATGGAGCGTGCCGTCTTCCATCAACATGCCATTGGCATAGCCGAGTGCCGGGGCCCAGCCTTCGGGCTGAATGGTCTTTGGGGTCATGTGTCGGGCTCCATCAATGAGGTGAGGCGCTGGCGGATCGGCTCCGGCCAGGGCGTGGGGCGCAGGGTGTCGCCCACATGCACGAGGGTTTGTTTCGCGGTGAAGCGGGTGGTGCCGTCGGCGGTGGCAAGGGTTTCGAGCGCGAGGCTGGTGCGGCCAAGCTTGGTCAGCGTGATCTCAAGGGTGAGTTGGTCACCGTGGCGCGCCGGGGCCTTGAATTCGACCTCGAAGCCCTTTGTGGGCACCGCGCCGCTCTGGTGGATCTCCTCGAAGGGCCAGCGGAGGAGGTCGGCGAACAGGGCTTCGATGGCGTCGTTGATCATCTCGAAAAAGCGCGGATAGAAGACGATGCCGGCCGGATCGCAATGTTTGAAGAGCACTTTCTGCGGATAGGAGAAATGCGCCATCAGGTCACCCGCGAGCGGGTTTGATAGGCCGGGTCGCGCCAGAGTTCTTGCGTCATCACCTCTTCGATCACCTTGGCGGCGGCGATGATGTCGCCTTCGTCGAGGTAGAGAGGCGTGAAGCCGAAGCGCATGATGTCGGGGGCGCGGAAGTCGCCGATCACGCCGCGCGCGATCAGGGCCTGCATGGCGGCATAGCCGTGCTCGAAAGCGAAGGAGACTTGCGATCCTCTTGTGTCCGCGTCGCGTGGCGAGGCGAGGGTGAGTTGCGGGCAGCGGGCCTCGACCTCGCGAATGAAGGTTTCCGAGAGGGTGATGGAAGCGGCGCGAAGCTCGTTCATGTCGACCCCTTCCCAGACCGAGAGCGCGTGGTCGAGAAGCGAGAGTTGCAGGATCGGCGGGGTGCCGATGCGCATGCGTTCGGTGGACATGGCGGGGCGGTAGTGGCGCTCCATGGCGAAAGGGGCGTCATGGCCGAGCCAGCCGGACAGCGCGGGTTGGGCGGCCTCGATCAGGTCGGGGCGGACGTAGATGAAGGCGGGGGCGCCGGGGCCGCCGTTGAGGTATTTGTAGGTGCAGCCGACGGCGAATTCGGCGTTGCTCGCGGTGAGATCGACCGGGAGAGCGCCTGCGGAATGGGCGAGATCCCAGATCATCACGGCGCCCGCGTCATGGGCGCGCCTGGTGATCGCCGTCATGTCGTGTTTGCGACCGCTGCGGTAGTCCACTTCGGTCAGAAGGACCACGGCGACCTCGTCATTGATGGCACCGGCCACATCTTCGGGGGCCGGAGTGCGAAGCTCAAAGCCTTGATCTTTCAGGGCAATCAGCCCCTCAGCCATGTAGAGGTCAGAAGGGAAGTTGCCCGCATCCGACAGGATCACGCGGCGGTCGGGGCGCATGGCGAGGGCGGCGGC
>JAOXSD010000079.1 GCA_025800205.1 Silicimonas sp.
ACCAAGCGGAGGCTGGCCAAGTTCAACGGCGTCTCGAAAGATTTCGAGCTCCATCTCAAGGAATGCGAATGGCGCTGGCGAAAGGACCAGGCTACCCTCAAGGAGGAATTATGGAGATTGCTAGTCTAGAGCCTTTCGAAAGGGTGAAAGCCAGGGGCGGGGCGTTTTGCAAAGATCCGCACCACCAAACCCGACCTGCGTGGCTTGCAGCAGGGGCAGGGCGGGCGCCCGCCGCCTCAGCCCGAATGCAGGAAGTGCAGAACGTCGCCGTCCTTCACCTCATAGCTCTTTCCTTCCGCGCGCAGCTTGCCCGCATCCCGCGCAGGTGCTTCGCCGCCCAATTCCACGTAATCCGCGTAAGCCACGGTTTCCGCGCGGATAAAGCCCTTCTCGAAATCCCCGTGAATGACGCCGGCCGCCTGAGGCGCAAGCGTGCCTTCGGGGATCGTCCAGGCCCGCGCCTCTTTCGGACCGGCCGTGAAATAGGTCTGCAGCCCCAGAAGCTGGTAGCCCGCCCGGATCAGGCGATCCAACCCGGCCTCTTCCAGACCCATCTCGCCCAGAAACATCTCCGCTTCCTCGGCGTCCAATTGGCTGATCTCTTCCTCGATCCGGGCCGAGATCACCACCGAAATGGCCCCCTGGTCCGCCGCCATTGCCGCGACCGCCGCCGAATGGGCGTTGCCGTCGGCGGCCTCATCCTCGGCCACGTTGCAGACGTAAAGCACCGGCTTGGCGGTCAAAAGCTGCAGCATGTCCCAGGCCTTGCGGTCCTCGTCATCCACCGCGATCGTGCGGGCAGGCTGGCCGTTCTCCAGCACCTCGGCGGCCTGTTTCAACAGCCGCTCCTGCAGCACCGCCTCCTTGTCGCCACCGCGCACCTTGCGCACGATATTCTGCAACCGCTTCTCGATGCTTTCGAGATCGGCCAGCATCAGCTCGGTCTCGATCGTGGCGGCATCGGCCACCGGATCGACGCGGCCTTCCACATGGGTCACATCGCCATCTTCGAAACAGCGCAGCACATGGGCAATGGCATCCACCTCGCGAATGTTCGCCAGAAACTGGTTGCCCAGACCCTCGCCCTGGGAAGCGCCCTTCACCAGACCGGCAATGTCCACGAAGGTCATCCGCGCCGGGATCACGTTCTGCGAGCCCGCGATTTCCGCCAGTTTGGTCAGCCGCGCATCGGGCACCGCCACTTCGCCCACATTGGGTTCGATGGTGCAGAAGGGGAAGTTTGCCGCCTGTGCCGCCGCCGTGCGGGTCAGCGCGTTGAAAAGCGTCGATTTCCCCACATTCGGCAGGCCGACGATCCCGGTCTTGAAGCCCATGATGCTGTCCTTTGATCCGTTTGAGGCGCAATTACCGGGCAGGGGGCCAAGGTGCAAGGGAGGCGGACGCTCCCGGCGCGATCCCCTGCCAAACCGCTTCCGGGAGTTTGTGCGGATTTCCGCACATCCTGGCCGGGGCGTGTCACGAATCCCGCACATTGACCTTGGGTCATGTGGGGCGCTTTCTTCTAACGCATTGAAAACAGGCGATTTGCCACTTTCCCGATCAAATCCTTGTGGGCGCCATCCGCCGATTCCACACTTTGATCGGGAATTTGCCCGCCAATCCCGGGCCAACATGGAGGAAACCCGTATGAAATTCATCAAGACGACTGCCACCGCGCTGACCCTCGCGCTCCTTGCCACCGGCGCCAACGCTGGCTGCGAAGAAGGCGAAATGGTCATCAAGTTCAGCCACGTCACCAATTCCGACAAGCACCCCAAGGGCATCGCCGCCTCGCTTCTGATGGAGCGGGTGAACGAGGAAATGAACGGCACCGCCTGCATGGAGGTCTTCCCGAACTCCACGCTTTACAACGATGACAAGGTGCTCGAAGCGATGCTGCAGGGCGATGTGCAGCTTGCGGCACCCTCGCTCTCGAAATTCGAGAAATTCACCAAGCAGTTCCGTCTCTTCGACCTGCCCTTCATGTTCAAGGACATCGATGCGGTCGACGCCTTCCAGGCCTCCGATGCCGGTCAGGCGATGAAAGATAGCATGCAGCGCCGCGGCCTGCAGGGTCTGGCCTTCTGGCACAACGGCATGAAGCAGATGTCGGCCAATGTGCCGCTGGTGACGCCCTCTGACGCCAATGGTCTGAAGTTCCGCGTGCAATCTTCTGACGTGCTGGTCGCCCAGATGGAAGCCATCGGCGGTTCGCCCCAGAAAATGGCCTTCTCGGAAGTCTATGGCGCGCTGCAGCAGGGCGTCGTGGACGGTCAGGAAAACACCTGGTCCAACATCTTCGGCCGCAAGTTCTTCGAAGTGCAGGACGGTGTCACCGAAACCAACCACGGCATCATCGACTATCTGGTGGTCACCTCCGTCGACTGGCTCGACAGCCTGGAGCCCGCCACCCGCGACCAGTTCCTGACCATCCTGGGCGAGGTCACCCAGACCCGCAACGCCGAGGCCTTTGCGGTGAACGAGAGCGCCAAACAGTCGATCCTCGACGCCGGCGGCACCATCCGTCAGCTTGACGACGCCCAGCGTCAGGCCTGGGTCGATGCCATGCGCCCCGTGTGGGACAAGTTCGCCGGTGACGTGGGTCAGGACATGATCGACGCCGCCCAGAGCTTCAACGCCGGCAGCTAAGCCAACCGGGGCCTGCGCCTGCGCGCGGGCCCCACTATTTTTCCGAATTCTTGGGAGGGGACACCATGCACGGCCATGGGAAGTCGAGCTTTATCGACACGATAGAGGAAACCCTGATCGCGGGCATATTGGGGGCGATGACGCTCATCACCTTCGCCAATGTGATCGCGCGCTATTTCTTCAACTCCAATATTCTCTGGGCGCTGGAAGCGACCGTGTTTCTCTTTGGCTGGCTGGTCCTTCTGGGCGCCTCCTATGCGGTCAAGAAAGGCGCGCATCTGGGCGTCGATGCCATCGTCAACCTGATCGGCCACGGGCCGCGCCGCATCATGGCGCTGGTTTCCGCCGCCGCCTGCCTCGCCTTTTCGCTCCTGTTCCTTAAAGGCGCCTATGATTACTGGGCCGTCTTTGCCGATCTGCCGCCCACTTCGGGGCGCTGGTTCCCCACCGGGTTCGTTGAGAAATTCCGCTCGCAAAGCTTCTACGAAGTGGACGACATCCCGATGATCCCCTTCCTTTCGTTCCTCGAAGGCTGGATCAACTACGACGAAGCCTATGAAAAGCTGCCCAAGGTCGTGCCCTATCTGGTGCTGCCTCTCTCGGCGGC
>JAOXSD010000092.1 GCA_025800205.1 Silicimonas sp.
AGGCGCGGATGTATTTCTGGGCGTTTCGGTCAAGGGTGCCGTGACGCAGGAGATGGTGGCCAGCATGGCCGACAATCCGGTGATTTTCGCGATGGCGAATCCCGACCCCGAGATCACGCCGGAAGAGGCGCATGAGGTTCGTGTTGACGCGATCGTTGCCACCGGGCGCAGCGACTATCCCAACCAGGTGAACAACGTTCTGGGCTTCCCCTACCTGTTCCGTGGCGCGCTGGATATCCATGCCCGCGCCATCAATGACGAGATGAAGATCGCCTGCGCCCATGCTCTGGCCCGTCTGGCCCGTGAGGATGTGCCGGATGAGGTCGCCATGGCCTATGGCAAATCGCTCACCTTTGGCCGCGACTACATCATCCCGACGCCATTTGACCCGCGCCTGATTCACCGCATCCCGCCTGCGGTCGCGAAGGCCGGGATGGATACCGGAGCCGCCCGCCGCCCGATCATCGACATGGAGGCTTATGAGTTGAGCCTCAAGTCCCGCATGGACCCGACCGCCAGCATCCTGCGCGGCCTGAACGCCCGTGCGCGTCAGGCACAAAGCCGC
>JAOXSD010000094.1 GCA_025800205.1 Silicimonas sp.
GCGTGGTCCTGCGCTTTCTGCTGGTCTTTTGCGGCATCGCGGCATAGGTCCGCGCGCAAGCCTTACAGTTTGACCCCTCAGGATGACCCGAATGGATCTGCGCAATATCGCCATCATCGCTCACGTTGACCACGGCAAAACCACGCTTGTGGACGAGCTTTTGAAACAGTCCGGCGCGTTCCGGGAAAACCAGGCCGTGGCCGAACGCGCCATGGACAGCAACGATCTGGAGCGCGAGCGCGGGATCACCATCCTGGCCAAGGCCACATCCGTGGAATGGGGCGACACGCGCATCAACATCGTCGATACCCCCGGCCACGCCGATTTCGGCGGCGAGGTCGAACGCATCCTGTCCATGGTTGATGGCGTGGTGTTGCTGGTGGATGCCGCAGAAGGCCCGATGCCGCAGACCAAATTTGTGACCTCCAAGGCGCTGGCCCTGGGGCTGCGCCCGATCGTGGTGCTGAACAAGGTCGACAAACCCGACGCCGAACCCGACCGCGCGCTGGACGAAGTGTTCGACTTGTTTGTCGGGCTGGGCGCTGATGACAACCAGTTGGATTTCCCGACGCTTTATGCCTCGGGCCGGTCGGGCTGGGCGGATAACGAGTTGGACGGGCCGCGCGAGAACCTCGATGCGCTGTTCGACATGGTGGTGGATCACGTCCCTGCCCCGGCGCAGATCGCCAGGAAGAACGACCCCTTCACCATGCTGGCCACCACGCTGGGCGCGGACCCGTTCATGGGCCGCATCCTGACCGGACGGGTGGAAAGCGGCACGCTGAAAACCAATGACACGGTCAAGGCCCTGTCCCGCGATGGCAGCCAGATCGAAAGCTTCCGGGTCTCCAAGATCCTCGCCTTCCGCGGCCTGTCGCAACAGCCCATCGACATGGCCGAAGCCGGCGACATCGTCAGCCTCGCCGGGATGGCCAAGGCCACCGTGGCCGACAGCATCGTCGACCCGCAAGTGACCGAGGCCCTGCCCGCCCAGCCGATCGACCCGCCGACCATCTCGGTCACGTTCGGCATCAACGACTCGCCGCTGGCGGGGCGCGACGGCAAAAAGGTGCAATCCCGCGTCATCCGCGAACGGCTGATGAAAGAGGCCGAACAGAACGTCGCCATCAAGGTCACGGACACACCCGGCGGCGAAGCGTTCGAGGTCGCAGGCCGGGGCGAATTGCAGATGGGCGTGCTGATCGAAAACATGCGCCGCGAAGGGTTCGAACTGTCGATTTCCCGCCCCCGCGTGCTGTTTCAGGAACAGGACGGGCAACGGATGGAGCCGGTCGAAGAAGTCACCATCGACGTGGATGACGACCATTCCGGCGCGGTGATCGAAAAACTGACCGGCCCCCGCAAGGGCGAACTGACCGAAATGAAACCCTCCGGCGCCGGCAAGACCCGCATCATCGCACTGGTTCCGTCACGCGGCCTCATTGGCTATCACGGCGAATTCCTGACCGACACGCGCGGCACCGGCGTGCTGAACCGCGTCTTCCACGGCTGGGCCCCGCACAAAGGCGCGATC
>JAOXSD010000098.1 GCA_025800205.1 Silicimonas sp.
CCGGCGGATTTGGTGTCGGCCGCCAGCCAGTTGTCGAAATGGTCGCGCACCGCCCCTTCGACCATCTTGGCGGCAGATTCGTTCGACAGCCGGTCCTTGGTCTGGCCCACATATTGCGGATCGCGGATGAAGACCGACACCAGCGCCGAGCCACCGGTCATCAGATCGTCACGGGTGATCTGCTTGGCTTTCTTGTTGGCGACCCGCTCGCCATAATCGCGAATGCCCTTGAGGATCGCCGACCAGAAGCCGCTTTCGTGCGTCCCGCCCTCGGGCGTCGGCACGGTGTTACAATAGCTGAGGATGAACCCGTCGCGGGACGGCGTCCAGTTGATCGACCAATCGACCTTGCCGGTCTCGCCGAATTTCTCCTTGAAATCGACGCTGCCCGCGAAGGGGTTTTCGGAATAGGTGGTGGCGCCTTCGAGCCGCTCTTTCAGATAATCCGAAAGCCCGCCGGGGAAGTGGAATTTCGCCTCCATCGGCGTGTCGCCGTCTTCAATGGCGGTTTTCCAGCGGATTTCGACCCCGGAGAAGAGGTACGCCTTGGAGCGCGCCATGGCGAAGAGCCGCGACGGTTTCAGCTTCAGCGACCCGAAGATCTCCGGGTCCGGGTGGAAGGTGACGGCGGTGCCGCGCCGGTTCGGCGCCGCCCCCACCTTTTCCAGCTTGGTCTGCGGCACGCCGCGGGCGAATTCCATCGCCAGAACTTCCCGGTTGCGGGCGACTTCGACACGCAGGTGATCGGAAAGCGCGTTGACGACCGAAGAGCCGACCCCGTTCAACCCGCCCGAGGTCTCGTAGTTTTCGCCCGAGAACTTGCCGCCCGCATTCAGCGTGCAGAAGATGATTTCGAGCGCGGATTTCGACGGGTCCGAGGGATGCGGATCGGTGGGAATGCCGCGCCCGTTGTCGCGGATCGTCACCGAATGATCCTCGTGCAGCTCCACCTCGATCCAGGTCGCATGGCCCGCCACCGCCTCGTCCATCGAGTTGTCGACGATCTCGGCCACCATGTGATGCAGCGCGCGGTCATCCTTGCCGCCGATATACATGCCGGGGCGCAGGCGGACATGTTCCATGTCCTCCAGCACCTGAATCGAAGAGGCGTCATAGGATTTTTCCGCAGATGCGGTCAGGAGGTCATTGGCCATTGTCTGCTCTTGTTCGCACGGTTTTGCCGAGGATACAGGGCGCGCCAAGGGGGGGCAATGGCTGCCCTGCTCTCCCCACCCTCGCTTTTCGGATCAGTTTAACGACGCCCGAAAAAACGGCGGATCGAACTGCCGGTTTCCTCGATATCGTCCAGCACCGGATCAACACGGCGGTCCCAGAAATTCCGCCAGAGCCGCCAGATGGTGATCAGGAGGATGGCGAGGATCGTCACGATGATGATGTTGAACCAGGGGATCAGCTGCACATCGGGCCCCGCAACCGCTTTCATCGACAGCGCATTGGGGAAGATCCCGTCGCCCAGCCAGGTGATGCGCCAGCCATAATGCCGGATCGCATACCATTTGGGATCCTCGGGGGTGGAAACGGCATCATCCGCCTCGGTCTTCAGGTTCGCGGTGTCGAATTTGAAATAGGGCGGCCAGCCCCAGCCGGTATCCTGATTGCGATAGACCATGGGCTGGTTGTCGACATTCTGTCCCTGAATGAACAGCACGTCGCGGGTGATCGGCGCATCCGCCGTGGCCGCCCCCGTGTTCTGCCAGAACATATCGGTCCAGCCGCCAAAATCCTGGCGTTCTTCATAGGTGTCGACGATGCGGACGATGTCCTGTTGCGGTAGCGTGTAATGCAGGCAGCTGCCCAGAAGAAGCAGCACGAAAATCCGAAATGTCCAACGAATATAGGTCATGAGAGTCCCTCTCCTGTTGAGTGGCAGATAAGGGGTCGGGGGCGGCAGGCGCAAGGGCTTCCCTTGGCCGACGCGGCGTGACAGCTTGGCGCGGACGGAACGGAGGGGCGCGATGCGACCGGGAAAAACCAATCTGATCACCGATGTGGCGGGGCTGCGCGTGGGGCAGGCTTCGGACGCGGTGATCAAGACCGGGGTCAGCGTGGTGGTGGGCGATGCGCCCATGGTGGCGGGCGTCCATGTGATGGGCGGCGCGCCG
>JAOXSD010000123.1 GCA_025800205.1 Silicimonas sp.
CGTGGGCGGCGGCAGGGCACTGTCGTCGATTTCGATATGCACAATACGGGACATGGATCCGCCATCGCGCAATGGGGCCGGTTTTTCAATAGGGAATGACGTCACGGGAGGGTTTGCGGCGGGTGGGGTGGCGCATCCGACGATTGAACGCCGTACTTTATGGTGCCATGTACATCTTCCCTCAGAGGTCCGCGCGAACCCATCCCGAGCGCCAGCCCGGGTAGAGGGGCTGGCACTGGCGCGGCGGCCTTCGGCCTTGTTCCGCGCCCCTAACGCAACCCATGTCACTCTGGGCTCACGGCTGCCCTTCAACAGCCAAGGCTCAGGAATTCAACTGATCCAGCCGCGCCAGCACGCTCAACCCATGGGCCTCAAGGCTCTCGCTTTCCGCCAGCTTTGCCGCCGCCGACCCGATGGCGCGCAGGGCCGCCGGGGTCATCTGGGCGATGGTGCTGCGCTTCATGAAGTCCAGCACCGAAAGGCCCGAGGAAAACCGCGCCGAGCGCGCGGTGGGCAGCACGTGGTTCGGCCCGCCCACGTAATCGCCGATCGCTTCAGGCGTCCAGGCGCCGAGAAAGATCGCGCCGGCATGGGCGATATTGCCTGCCAGAGAGGCCGGGTTGTCCACGAGGATTTCCAGATGTTCGGCGGCAATGTCATCGGCCAGAGCGGCCGCCTCGCCCATGTTCTCCACCAGGATCACCGCGCCATTCTTGTCCCAGCTCGCACGCGCGATGTCGCGCCGCGTCAGCACCTTCAGATGGGCCTCCACCGCCTCGATCACCAGATCGGCAAGTGTCGCGTCATTGGTGATCAGGATGGCTTGCGCGCTTTCGTCATGTTCGGCCTGGCTCAAGAGATCAAGCGCGATGAAATTCGGGTCATTGTGCTTGTCGGCAATGATCAGCACCTCCGACGGGCCCGCGATCATGTCGATGCCGACCTGGCCGAAGACCTGCCGTTTGGCGGCGGCCACATAGGCGTTGCCCGGCCCGGTGATCTTGTCCACCGGCGCGATGCTGTCGGTGCCATAGGCCAGGGCGGCCACGGCCTGGGCGCCGCCCATGCGGTAGATCGTCTTCACCCCCGCCAGTTTCGCCGCCACCAGCACCAGCGGGTTCACTTCGCCGCGCGGTGTCGGCACAGTCATCACCAGACGGTCGACGCCGGCCACGGCGGCGGGAATGGCGTTCATCAGTACCGAAGAGGGATAGCTTGCCAGCCCACCCGGCACGTAAAGTCCGGCAGAGCTGACCGGCGTCCAGCGCCAGCCGAGCATCGCGCCGGTTTCATCTACCCATTCCGCATCCTGCGGCAATTGCTTTTCGTGATAGGCGCGGATCCGTTCGGCGGCCAGTTCCAGTGCCTCGCGCTCCTCGGCGCTGACCTGTGCCTCGGCACCGGCGATTTCCTCTTCGGAGAAGGTCAGCGTGTCGGGCGTCAGTTCGAACTGGTCGAGTTTTTCGGTCAGTTCCGCCACTGCCGCATCGCCACGGGTGCGCACATCGGCGATGATCGCGGCGACGGCCTGGTTCACATCCGCCGAATCCTCGCGCTTGAGGCCCAGGAGCGCCTGAAATTGCGCCTCGAAATCAGCATCCGTGGTTTTCAGAATATGCGGCATTGGCCCGGCCCCCTTGATCGCGCCCCGGGTTTAGCGGGCCTGACCCACTGCCTCAAGAGCCCTCGCGGAAGATCTCCTGCAACCAGGCGGTGAAATCGCCCACGACCTTGCGTCGCGCGCCTTTGGGGGTGACGGCGAAGTACCAGATATTGTTGGGCAGACCGGGCAGATCCAGCGCCACCAGCCGCCCGGCCTCCAGATCGTCGCGGGCCACATAGCTCGATGCCATCCCAAGCCCGAGACCGCGCCGAATGGCGGCAAGCGACAGCCCGACACTGCCCACTTCCACCCGTTTGAGCCCGCCGACATCCACGCCCGCGTGTTCAAGGGCGGCGATCTTGTCCTCCATCCGGTCGGACCAGACCCAGGGCAATTTGCGCGAATCGGTCTCATCGCCCACCAGATCGGGATGGCCGACGATCACCAGACGGCTGGGCCCCAGTTCAATCGCATCAAGCCCCGGCCAGCTGCTGCGCCTCGGCGCGGCCCGGATCGCCAGATCGAAACCTTCGGCCAGAAGATCGACATTTTCGGCCGCCGGTTGCAGCGCCACCTCGACCCCGGGATGAGCGGCCCAGAATTCCGACAGGCGCGGCAGGATCAGCGAATCGACGATATAGGGTGTGGTGGAGACCCGCAGGGCCCGCCCGGCGGTTTCCGCCTGCAGATCCGCCAGGCAGCGCGCAATGCCGCCAAAGCCGTCACTGAGGGCGCGCGCCAGGGTTTCGCCCGCCTCGGTCAGCGCAATTCCGCGCCCGGCCCGTTGCGCAAGCGCGAGATCCAGATCCCGCTCCAGACCGCGCACCTGTTGGGAGACGGCGGCATGGGTGACGTTCAGCGCGCGGGCCGCGCCAGCAAAGCCGCCGTGGCGCGCGACCGCATCGAAGGCGCGCAGCGCCGAGAGCGACGGCAGGGTTTTCCAATCGAGAGACATGTTAGCCCAGATTACCAATGGAATTTATTGCTGCCTATCGGTTTTGGCCCGCGCGATCTATGAAAATCGCACGAACCCCGGAGCACACCCCATGCAACCCCCTTTTGACACGCGCCTTATGATGATCCTTGCCCGGCACCATGACAATGGCGCCGCCGTCTCGAAGGAAGAGGCGGCCCGCCGCGCCTGGAGTCAGATGCGAAAACAGGAAAGTCCAGCTAAAGGGTTTTGGCGGCGAGTGCGCGAGTGGGTCACTCCGGGTGCGACGGACGTTGCCCCGACGGCGCCCGGTAAGGACGGGTCACATCCTGCAGAGTGACATTGATCGTCTCGACCTTGAGCGCCACGGCGCCGTCGCCTGCGAGGGTGAGCAGGATGCGCCCTGCCCCGTCCTCGCCAGGCTCGAACGTCAAGGTCAGGAGCGACAGCACCGCCTCTTTCATCTCGGCCGGTGTCAGCCCCTGGCTTTGCACCGCCAGCACGTCTTCGAAAACCAGCACCGCCTGAACGCGTTCGGGCGCATGGCCGGAGACATTGGCCGCCTTGTCTTCCCAGCGGAAGCGGTTCAGCAGGCAGGCGAAGCGGCGCTTGGCGGGCGACCAGGCCACTTCCGCGCCCGGCAGCACCGCATCCTGCACAAGAGCTGCAAGCACACCGAGATCATCGGCATCCTCGGCCCGAAGCCGCAGGGGACGCTCGGCGGCGTCTTCAAAGCGCGCGTCTTCGCTCATACGCCCGGCACCCGCTCGATCTGCGCGCCAATGGCGGAGAGTTTCTCTTCCACATGCTCATAGCCGCGGTCGAGGTGATAGACCCGGTTCACCCGGGTTTCGCCTTCGGCGGCAAGACCTGCGAGGATCAGCGAGACCGAGGCGCGCAGATCCGTGGCCATCACCGGCGCGCCTTTGAGTTGCTCCACCCCGGTCACCGTGGCGGTGCCGCCCTGCACTTCGATATCGGCGCCCATGCGCATCAGTTCGGGCGCGTGCATGAAGCGATTCTCGAAAATCGTTTCCTCCAGATGGCTGACCCCTTCGGCGGTGCACATCAGCGCCATCATCTGAGCCTGCAGATCGGTCGGAAACCCGGGATAGGGTTCGGTGGTCACATCGACCGCGCGGATCCGGCCGTTCTTGCGCGCAACCGTCAGGCCGCGGGCATTTTCCTCGATGGAAAACCCGGCCTCGTCGAGCTTTTCGGCAAAGGCGCCGACCAGATCAATGGTGCCGCCCAGGCAGGTCACCTCACCGCCGCAGATCGCAGGGGCCAGCATATAGGTGCCCAGTTCGATCCGGTCGGTGACCACCCGGTGGGTGGCGCCGCCCAGACGGTCGACCCCTTCGATGGTGATCGTGTCGGTGCCGGCCCCGTCGATATGGGCGCCCATCTTGGTCAGACACTCGGCCAGATCAACGATTTCAGGCTCGCGTGCGGCGTTTTCGATCACCGTGGTCCCCTTGGCGAGCGTGGCGGCCATCAGCGTGTTCTCGGTGGCCCCCACCGAGGCAAAGCGCAAAGGCACCCGCGCGCCTTTCAGACCACCCGGCGCCTTGGCATGAAGGTAGCCGTCCTTCAGCTCGATCTCCGCCCCCATGGCCTCAAGTGCTGTGATATGGATGTCCATGGGCCGCGCGCCGATGGCACAACCGCCGGGCAGCGAGACCACCGCCTGATGTTCGCGCGCCAGAAGCGGGCCGAGGACGAGGTTCGAGGCGCGCATCTTTCGCACGATGTCGTATTCGGCGGTGGTGTTGATCGGACCGAGGGACGACATGGCGATCACCTTGCCGTCCTGGAGCATCTGCACTTCGGACCCCAAGGATTGCAGCAGGAGGCTCATGGTCTTGATGTCCGACAGGCGCGGCGCGTTCATCAGGGTCAGCGGCTCTTCGGTCAGAAGCGTCGCGGGCATCAGCGTGAGGCAGGCGTTCTTGGCCCCCGCAATCGGAATATCCCCGTGAAGCTCTGCCCCACCTGTCACCACAATCGAATCCATCGCTAGCCTGCCTTATCATTTTTGTCGGACCGCGCCCGGGCCTGAGCCTTGCGCTTTTGCATATTGGCCTTGAGCGCCGCCTTCAGTCGGTCTTCGCGGGTCTCGGGCGCCTTGGGCTTTTTGCGGTCATTTTTGTCGCTCATGACACTGTCTCTACCGCAGGTGAAAAAAACCGTCCAGACAGGGCTTGCGCGCCGCCGCGAATGCCATTATCCCGCCCGAACAATTCGAAGCGGGCTGCCGTAGCTCAGGGGTAGAGCACTCCCTTGGTAAGGGAGAGGTCCGGAGTTCAAATCTCCGCGGCAGCACCATTTCAAATCACTGTTTTCATTGAAAATATGTCCGTTCCCGACTACAATTGGCACCACTACGCCAACGCAGAACAGCGCAAGAACACGCGCTGGATAGTGGCAAGTGGCTGACAAGTCGTGTTCTTGAGGTGTTCTGTTCGCAGGGAATTTTGAACTCCCCGATGGTCTATGAAATTCAATCTCTTGGGCGCTTCTGACTCCCACCGACATAGGGGGAACAAAGCGATACTGTGGGAGTCACTGGTCTCGCGCGGTCAAGCGGCGAAGCGCTTCATGCCTCAGCCCGACCATCTTTCGGGAATGTGACGCGGCGCCACCAATGCCCGCCAGAACGTTCACGGCGGCAATCGAGATTGTCGCACTTCCAGCACTCTGCGCATCCGTTGTTTTCATCGCCTTCATACTCACACCAGCGCATAGGCTGGCCACATAAATCGCAAAGGGTTTGAACTTCGTCCATCATTGCTCCAACTTGTGAACCTGACCGCGCGGCTCTGGATCGCCGCCCAGGTCAAGCACGAGATTCCGCAGCCGGGTGATTTCTGCCGCCGCCGCATGCCGATCCAGGTTCAGGCGGCGGATCACATGGTTGACCTGCTCACCGACCTCTTGGCGCGCGCGGGACCGGTCTTTGAGGCGGTCGAGAATGTCCATCAGCCCTGGCCCTCCTATTTGTCTCCGCCTTCGCGCTTTTCCAAAAACTCCAGAAGCGCCCTCTCGAATACCGCCGTCTTGGTCCAAGGCGCGTCCTGCGCCTTCATCCACGCGTCAATTCTGGCCAGAATTTCTGGGTCCAGAGCCAGGTTTGTCGGTGTTTTCTTGCGTGCCATATTCATGGCTTTAACGAATACGATGTGAGTCTACAAATGTCAATACCCGTCAATACTTGTATTGACACGCCTGCACATTCCCCTATCATGACCAAACCAATTACCTACACCCGCCTTTTGAGCCCCCTTTTGTGAGAGGTCAGAGGTCCGGGTGTCGGGAGATTTGATAGCCCCTTTGTGTGGGTAGAAAGGAACGAAGGCATGACAGAGGCAACCGAACAGGCTGCACCGCAAGATTTTGGATGGGTGCTATTGGAACTGATGGGACACCGCCAGCGCATCGGCATGGCCCGCGAGGAATATGTTGGCAGCGGCAAAATGATCCGCATCGATATTCCCGCCGGTGACGATGGCGACACGGTGACCGAATTCTACGGCACCAGCGCCGTCTATGCCCTACGCCCGATCAGCAAGGAAGTCGCCAAGGATCACTGGGCGGCGCGCGATCCGCGCCCGATCCGCCCGGCCGAGTATAAGCCCGCGTCGCAGATCGAGCATCATGACGACGAGGACGATTACGACCACGACGAGCCCTACTAAAAAAGGAAAAACAATGTCAAAACTTGATACTCTGAAAGAAATCATGGCGTTTGTCGATGATGACAAGCCGACGCCGAACGCATCTGTCGCGAGCCAGTTTATCGGCAGCTACGCCATCATCCGCAGTCGGAACGAAGGCATC
>JAOXSD010000141.1 GCA_025800205.1 Silicimonas sp.
CGGCGCCAGGGTCTTGTGCCCCGCCGCTTGCGACGAGATGCCGACCACATGCACGTCATTGTCGACCGCATCCTGGGCCGCTTCCTCGGGGGTCTGGAACAAGGGGCCCACGTCGACGTCGAAGCCGATGTCGGCAAAGGCGGTGGCGATCACCTTGGCGCCCCGGTCGTGGCCGTCCTGGCCCATCTTGACCACCAGCATCCGGGGGCGGCGACCTTCGCCTTCGGCAAAATCTTCCACATCCTTCTGGATCTGGGCAAAGCCCGCATCGCCTTCATAGGCCGCGCCATAGACGCCGGCCAGGGTCTTCACCTCGGCCCGGTGGCGGCCGAACACCTTTTCCATCGCCATGCTGATCTCTCCCACTGAAGCGCGGGCGCGGGCGGCTTCCACCGCGAGGCCCAGCAGATTGCCGTCGGATTTCGCACCCTCTTCGAGGGCGGTGAGGGCGGCGGTGCAGGCGGCCTCATCCCGGCTGCCCCGGATCTGTTCCAGCCGGGCGATCTGGGCGGCGCGCACCTTGTCATTGTCGACCTCAAGAATGTCGATCGGGTCTTCCTTGTCCTTGCGGTACTTGTTGACGCCGACGATGACTTCCTCGCCCCGGTCGATCATCGCCTGACGGCGGGCCGCCGATTCCTCGATCCGCAGTTTCGGCATGCCGGAGGCGACGGCCTTGGTCATGCCGCCCATCTCCTCGACCTCCTGCATCAGCGCCCAGGCCTTGTCGGCCAGTTCTGCTGTCAGGCTTTCGACGTAATAGGAGCCTGCCAGCGGATCGACCACATTGGTCACGCCGGTTTCTTCCTGCAGGATCAGCTGGGTGTTCCGGGCGATCCGTGCGGAGAAGTCTGTGGGAAGCGCGATGGCCTCATCCAGCGCATTGGTGTGCAGCGACTGGGTGCCGCCAAGCACGGCGCTCATCGCCTCATAGGCGGTGCGGACCACGTTGTTATAGGGATCCTGTTCCTGCAAGCTGACGCCCGAGGTCTGGCAATGGGTGCGGAGCATTTTCGAACGCGGGTTCTTCGGCTCAAACTCGTCCATGACGCGGGACCAGAGAAGACGCGCGGCGCGGAGTTTCGCGGCCTCCATGAAGAAGTTCATGCCGATGGCAAAGAAGAACGAAAGACGCCCGGCGAATTTGTCCACATCCATGCCCCGGTTGATCGCGGTGCGGACATATTCGCGCCCGTCCGCCAGCGTGTAGGCCAGTTCCTGCACCAGGTTCGCGCCCGCTTCCTGCATGTGGTAGCCCGAAATCGAGATCGAGTTGAACTTGGGCATGTTGTCCGACGTGTATTGAATAATGTCGGCGATGATCCGCATCGAGGGTTCGGGCGGATAGACATAGGTGTTCCGCACCATGAATTCCTTCAGAATGTCGTTCTGAATGGTGCCTGCGAGCAGCGATTTGTCATGGCCCTGCTCCTCGCCCGCGACAATGAACGACGCGAGGATCGGGATCACAGCACCATTCATGGTCATCGAGACCGAGACCTGATCGAGCGGGATGCCGTCAAACAAGATCTTCATATCCTCGACGCTGTCGATGGCCACACCGGCCTTGCCCACATCCCCCAGCACACGGGGGTGGTCGCTGTCATAGCCCCGGTGGGTGGCGAGGTCGAAGGCAACCGACACGCCCTGCTGACCGGCGGCCAGGTTGCGGCGGTAGAAGGCGTTGCTTTCCTCGGCTGTCGAGAAGCCGGCATATTGCCGGATCGTCCAGGGGCGACCGGCATACATCGTGGCCTTCACGCCCCGGGTGAAGGGGGCAACGCCCGGCGTGCCGCCCATATGATCGAGCGACGCGGTGTCTTCGTCGGTATAGAGCGGCTTGACGCGGATGCCCTCCAGCGTGTCCCACTCGATATCGGAGATCGCGCGCCCGCGCAGTTCTTTCTCGGCCAGTGCTTTCCAGTCAGTCATTTCATGCCCTCTTTTTGGCAAATCGCGGGGAACCCCTTCGATTTCCGGGATTTCGGCTTATATTCAGGGAAGAAGGAGTCCGAATGACACGCCCCATTGCCCTGATTTCCTTGGTGTTTCTTGCGGCCCAACCGGCATTTGCCACGGATGGGACAGAGGCGCCCGCTTCCCTGATCGAAACCTGGGAGGCCGCACCCGAGACGGTGTTCGAGGCCGAGGCGGTGGATCTGGCCGCGCTCAAATGGCGCGCGCGCCCGGTGGTGGTGCTTGCCGACACGCCCGACGATCCGGCCTTCCGCCAGCAGATGGAACTGCTCCGCGCCCGGGCCGACGAACTGATCGAACGGGACGTTCTGGTGATCACCGACACCGATCCGGGCGCGGGTTCGGCGCTGCGCCGGAAGCTGCGCCCACGCGGCTTCATGCTGGTGCTGATCGGCAAGGATGGCGGCGTCAAGTTGCGCAAACCCTTCCCCTGGGACGTGCGCGCCCTGTCGCGCCAGATCGACAAAATGCCGATGCGACAACAGGAAATCCGGGCCAACCAGGGGCGTTGAACGCTCATCCTTCCGCCTCCGCAAAGAGGAAGCGGCTGCCCTCGGGCAGGCCCGCGCGCCAGGTCTCCAAAGCCGCGCGAAACCCGGCCACATCCTCCGCTTGCGTGGCATAGAACGCCACGGTGCGACCGCCCAGAAACGCGCTGGGAATATCAAGCTGCAGACTGCCCAGCCGGATCCAGTCAGCGCCGCGCCCCTCGGCGATCCAGTGATCATAGATCAGCACCAGCGGCACGTTCTGATCACGCACGATCTCACCGGCCCAACCCGGCGCGCCTTCGAACCGCGCCCGCCGCGCCTCCCCCGAGGCCAACCCCCAGAGATCCAGCACATGATCGCTGTGGCGCCAGGAGACATAGCCGAGATCGTTCACCGCCACCGGCACCGGCGCGAAGTCTTTCAGAAAGCGCGACATCTGCCCCTGCTGGGACTGGATCGCGCGCACATTCCACTGGGCGTAAACCTGGGTGGAGGGCAGATAGGTGAAGATCACCGCCCCGAACCCGAACGCCACCAGCAGCGCCCGGCCCCGTCCCCTGAGCCGCCCCAGAAGCAAAATGGCCGCCGCCGCAACAATGAGCAGGGCGTAATTCTCATAGCGGTCGAGAAAGCCGATGCTGCCCAGCATCAGATGGGCCAGCCCGGCCAGCGCCACCGCCATCCCGAAGCGCTGATAGCGCAGATCGGCGCCCCCAAGGCGCGCCAGAACCAAGGTGATCAGGGCACCGCCCGCAATCAGCAGGCCCGGGCCCTGATGCAGATTATGCTGTAACTTCTGCAAGATACGCAGAATGATCGCGCCTTCCGCGCTGTTCTGCTCGGTCAGTTTGGCCAGCACTGAACTGGGCAGCGGATCCAGCCCCAGGGACAGCAGAAACCCGACAAATCCCGCCACCGGCAGCACCGCCAGTGCGGCCAGACCGAGCGCCGCCCGGCCCTGCCCGGCCAGCGCCAGATAGCCCGACGCCGCCAGCGCCAGCGCCAGACCTTCAAGCCGGAAGAGCGGCGCCAGAAGCACGCCCGCAGCCAGAAGCACCAACACCCGCCCGGTCTCGATGAAACGCCACAGCCCCAGCACGATCGCAAGGCTCGCCGCCCCATGGGCCAGGTTCTCCATCCCCGCATAGGCGACAATCGCGGTGTTGAGCGCAAAGGGCGCGACAAACCCCAGCACCACGCCGGCAAGCCCGAACCCCGCCCGCCAGATCGCCCAGCCCAACATGGCCGAGACCGCGAGCAGCGCGAGGGAGTTCCAGACCAGCGGCAGATAGCGTTGCAGATCACTGCCCGCAAAGGGCGCCAGCAGAACCGGATAAAGCGGCGATGAGGCAGCCGAGGCATATTCGCCCGCATTCACCCCGTAATGACCACGGCCGATCTGTTCGGCCATGGCCAGATGGATATAGACATCGTCCAGCGGGTAATCGAACCCGCCAATCCCGTTCGATAGGGCAATCGCCTGAAGCCCGACAAACGCCAGGACGCCGCCAAGAATGGCCGCGCCCATGACATGCCAGCGTTCAGGCGCTTGCGTCATTCGAACTCCAGGATCACGTCGTCCACCGCAAGGCTGTCACCGGCAGCGGCGTTGATCTTCTTGACCACGCCCTTTTTCTCGGCGCGCAGGATGTTCTCCATCTTCATCGCCTCGACGGTGCAAAGCGCCTGACCGTCCTGCACTTCCTGCCCCTCTTCCACATCGATCTTCACCACCAGACCCGGCATCGGGCAGAGCAGCATTTTCGACGTATCGGGGGGCAGTTTCTCCGGCATCAGCTGGGCCAGTTCGGCCTGACGCGGGCTGCGCAGGGTC
The DNA here is from genome assembly GCA_025800205.1 of Silicimonas sp. Taxonomy (GTDB): domain Bacteria; phylum Pseudomonadota; class Alphaproteobacteria; order Rhodobacterales; family Rhodobacteraceae; genus CALKXV01. The sequence goes on from JAOXSD010000141.1 coordinate 4,303, forward strand.
ACCGTCAGATCCGCGCCGCGATAGCGGATACGGAACCCGCTGGCGTGGCTTTCGGTCTTCAGGATCAAAGGCGCGCCGTCGACGGCGACGTTGGCGAGGCTCTGGCCTGGGGTCCAATCGCTTTCGACCCGATGGGCGCTGCCATCCTCGAAGGTGATCGTGGCGCCCTCCTGATCGGCCGCGATGGTGACCGGGAAGAACGCGCCCTGCAGACCCACCACCCAGGCGTCGCCCACCTGGCGGGTGTGGTTGTCCATCCGGCCCGAGATGCGGGTGCGGCGGATCTCGGCCACCCGGTTCATCGCCGCCGTGGCGGCCGCGATCCGTTTCAGCGTTGCTGCGTCCAGCTCAACCCCTTCAAAACCCTCGGGATATTCTTCCGCGATAAAGGCCGTGGTCATGTCGCCCGAGGTGAATTTCTCGTGGTCCATCACCGCCGACAGGAAAGGAATGTTGTGGCCGATGCCTTCCAGTTCGAACGCATCCAGCGCCAACCGCATTTCCTCGATCGAGGCGTCGCGCGTGGGCGCCCAGGTGCAGAGCTTGGCGATCATCGGGTCGTAATACATCGAGATTTCGCCGCCTTCGAAGACGCCGGTGTCGTTGCGCACCGCACGGGTCTCTTCCGCCTCTTCCGCAGGCGGGCGGTATTTGGTCAGACGGCCAATCGACGGCAGGAAACCGCGATAGGGGTCTTCGGCATAGAGCCGGCTTTCCATCGACCAGCCGTTGATGCCGATGTCGGTTTGCGCAAGCGAGAGTTTTTCGCCGGCCGCCACGCGGATCATCTGTTCCACGAGGTCGACGCCGGTGATCAACTCGGTCACCGGGTGTTCCACCTGCAGACGGGTGTTCATTTCGAGGAAGTAGAAATTCTTGTCGCCATCGACGATGAATTCCACCGTGCCCGCGCTGGCGTAGCCCACGGCGTGGGACAGGGCGAGGGATTGTTCGCCCATGGCCTTGCGGGTGGCCTCATCGAGGAAAGGCGACGGCGCCTCTTCGATGACCTTCTGGTTGCGGCGCTGGATCGAACATTCGCGTTCGTTCAGATAGACACCGTTGCCGTGGCTGTCACACAGCACCTGAATTTCGATATGGCGCGGCTGGGTGACGAATTTCTCGATAAAGATGCGGTCATCGCCGAAGGAATTCGCCGCCTCGTTCTTCGATGACTGAAACCCTTCGCGGGCCTCTTCGTCATTCCAGGCGATCCGCATGCCCTTGCCGCCGCCGCCCGCGCTTGCCTTGCTCCTCCCCGGAGAGCCGATCTCGGTCGAGATCTTCACCGCCTCATCGGCATCCTCGATCAGCCCCATGTAACCGGGCACGGTCGACACGCCCGCTTCCTGGGCGATCTTTTTCGACGTGATCTTGTCGCCCATGCTTTCAATGGCACCCTTGGGCGGTCCGATGAAGGCAACGCCGGCGGCTTCAAGTGCTTCGGCGAATTTCGGGTTCTCCGACAGGAAGCCATAGCCCGGATGCACGGCCTCGGCGCCGGTTTCCTTGATCGCCGCCATCACCTTGTCGATGACGATATAGGATTGGTTGGCCGGCGGCGGGCCGATATGCACCGCCTCGTCGGCCATTTTCACATGCAGCGCATTGGCATCGGCGTCGGAATAGATCGCGACCGTCTGAATGCCCATCTTGCGCGCGGTCTTGATGACCCGGCAGGCGATTTCACCCCGGTTGGCGATCAGGATTTTCTTGAACATATCAGCTCCTTATTGGGCCCGCCCGGGGCCTGCGCAGCAAAAGGGGCCGCCCGGCGCACAGCCGGACAGCCCCTGGTCATGAGAATACGGTCGGGGCGCCCTGCCCCGCTCGCGTGGATGTTAGAGGTTGACGTCGTCCGCCAGAGCGCCGGCCGCAGCGCCGAGAATGCCGCCGGTGATGCAGCTGCCTTCGTCGATGAAGTCACCGACAACGCAGCCCGCGAGACCGCCGACAGCCGCGCGCTCCATGTCGGTGCCTTGCGAACAGGCCGAGAGCACGAGCGTTGCAGCGACGAGCAGGAGGGAGAATTTCTTTTGCATGGTGTTTTGCCTCTGAAGTGGTGGAGCTTGGCACTCCTTGCGTTCAGAGACGCATTTTCCACTTGATAGGCAATAACACCGGCCGGTTTTCCCTTGAAACCGGCGGCGGATCGCCGATCCGCACGAGGGAAGGCCGGTCCGTCCGGAAAATTCCGATCGGACCGGCCCAATGGGGAAGGGTAACGGTTTTGACAAACTGAAACGCGTTCGGTTCTGCGCGAAAACGCTTCGATAACGAGGGTGCACCGGAAAACGCTGTCGGCAAAGCGCATTGTTTCCGCGGGCGAAAAACCGGCGGTGTTCTGCCCATGAGCGTATGCGGCGCGCGAAATCATGCCACCCAGGTCCCGTCAAAGGCATCGGGGAAGGACGCACGCGCCCGCGCTTCGTCGATCACCAGAAGCGCGTCATAGCTTTCGGGGTCGAACGGATCTTCGGCCGCCAGAACTTCGCGGCCAAAGAGCCAGGACAGACGCCCGGCATCCAGATTGCCGCGTTCAAAGGGCTGATCGCCGAAATGGTCCCAAAGACAGGCCATAAAGGCCGCATCCGCCCGCCGGTCGGCAGGTTTGCGGTCGGCAAAACGCTCGCGGGCGATGATCGGGGTCACGCCACGGGGGTTGGCCCGCCGGATGGTGAATTGAAAATCAGTGCCGGGGAACCGGCCGGGGAAGCCTCTGTGCTTCAGCATTGTCCGGCCCTCCCAGCGGGTGTCCGGACGGCAAACCGGGCGAAACGCGCGCCAGATTCGAAATCAGACGAAGTTTCAGTACTTCGACATGGGTGCTTCAGGCTCGATCGGATCGACCATGACGGCCTCTTCCTGTTGGCAAGCGGCAACCAAGGTGAACAGGCCGAGGGCCAGAACGGTCTTGAGTGTGTTGGACATGTGTCTTTCCAGGAAATGGTGGGCCGGTGAAACACCGGCCCAAGTTCTAACTTAGAACTTTTCCATGACCGGCTCTTCCATGACCATGGGCTCTTCCATGGGCTCTTCCTGCTGGCAAGCTGCGAACAGGGTGAACAGGCCGAGGGCCAGGAGGGATTTAGCTGTGAGCGACATTTCTGTCTCCTTCGATCCGTCAAGGCCGTTTCAGCAGTGCGGCCTTTTCTATTTTGCCGCATACCCGTCAGAGCATGCGAAGCGAAACTAACCGACCGAAAACGCGGACCCAATGCCTGGTCCCGCGCGACGGCGGATACATGCTGATTAGCGCATTTTGGACGGGGGTTTCCAGCCCTTCTATGCGGCACCGCATTTCTCGAAATTATGTGGCAGGAAAGCTTCATGCGCGGATTTTTGATCAGAGCGGAATATTGTCGTGCTTCTTCCAGGGATTCTGCAGCTTCTTGTTCCTGAGCGAAGCAAAAGCGCGGCAGACCCGGCGGCGGGTCGACTGGGGCATGATCACCTCGTCGATGAAGCCCCGCTCGGCCGCCCGGAACGGGTTGGCAAAGTTGGTTTCATATTCGGCGGTGCGTTCGGCGATCTTTTCCGGGTCACCCAGTTCCGAACGATAGAGAATCTCCGTCGCGCCCTTGGCCCCCATCACCGCGATCTGGGCGGTGGGCCAGGCATAGTTGAAATCGCCGCGCAGATGCTTCGACGCCATCACGTCATAAGCGCCGCCATAGGCCTTGCGGGTGATCACGGTCACTTTCGGCACTGTCGCTTCGCCGTAAGCAAAGAGCAGTTTCGCGCCGTGCTTGATGACGCCACCATATTCCTGCGCGGTGCCCGGCAGGAAGCCCGGCACATCCACAAGCGTCAGGATCGGAATTTCAAACGCGTCGCAGAAGCGCACGAAACGGGCCGCCTTGCGCGACGAATCGATATCAAGCACCCCGGCCAGCACCATCGGCTGATTGGCGACAACGCCCACGGTCTGGCCTTCCAGCCGGACAAAACCGGTGATGATATTGGCCGCGTAATCCGCCTGGGTTTCAAAGAAATCACCCTCATCGGCGATTTTCAGAATCAGCTCCTTCATGTCATAGGGCTGGTTCGGATTGTCGGGGATCAGCGTATCAAGGCTCTCGTCGATCCGTGCGGGATCATCGAAGAAGGGCCGCACCGGCGCCTTGTCGCGGTTGTTCAGAGGCAGGAAGTCAAAGAAGCGGCGGATCTCGGCGAGGGTTTCCACATCATCCTTGAAGGCGCCATCGGCGACCGAGCTTTTCTTGGTGTGGGTCGACGCGCCACCCAGCTCCTCGGCGGTCACCACCTCGTTGGTCACCGTCTTCACCACGTCGGGGCCGGTGACGAACATGTAGGAGCTGTCCTGCACCATGAAGATAAAATCGGTCATGGCCGGGCTGTAAACGGCACCCCCGGCGCAAGGCCCCATGATGACAGAGATCTGCGGCACCACGCCCGAAGCTTCCACATTGCGCTGGAACACCTCGGCGTAACCCGCAAGGCTCGCCACCCCTTCCTGGATCCGCGCACCGCCCGAATCGTTCAGGCCAATGACCGGCGCGCCGTTCTGCATCGCCATATCCATGATCTTGCAGATCTTCTGGGCGTGGGTTTCCGACAGTGAGCCGCCGAAGACAGTGAAATCCTGGCTGAACACATAGACCATGCGGCCATTGATCGTGCCCCAGCCGGTGACCACCCCGTCGCCTGCGGGCTTGTCCTTGTCCATGCCGAAATCCGTCGTCCGGTGGGTGACGAACATGTCGAATTCCTCGAACGATCCGTCATCGAGCAGAAGCTCGATCCGTTCCCGGGCGGTGAGCTTGCCCTTGGCGTGTTGCGACGCCACACGTTTTTCGCCACCACCGGCAGCCGCCTCGGCGCGGCGGCGTTTCAATTCTTCCAGAATGTCGGACATGGGATACCTCTCTGATTGCGCCGTCCCTACCCGTTACAAAGCCGTCACGGAAGCAAAACCTTGGAAATTTGCAAAACATGCGAAATCAAACCAAGGCACTCTGCAAAAATGCAAAGCCCTCCTTCCATGGACATGCCTCCGGCCCCGGTCTAAATCTCCCCCATGACGGACCTCCCCGAGGCCCGGTTTCTGAACCGGTCCACCCCTCCTCACGTTGTCACTCTGGTGCTGATCGCAGGTCTTGCAGCGATGAGCATGTCGACCTTCCTGCCCTCGCTGCCCAGGATGTCGCAGGAATTCGGCACCAGCTATGACGTGATGCAATTCGCCGTGGCGGGCTATCTCGCGGTCACGGCGGTGATCCAGCTTTTCATCGGACCGCTGGCGGACCGCTATGGCCGCCGGGTCGCGCTGCTGATCTGTCAGGGGATCTTCATCCTCGCCTCCCTCGGCTGCGCGCTTGCCCCCAATGTGGAAATCTTCATGATGTTCCGCATGTTGCAGGCCGCCGTTGCGGTGGGAATTGGGCTCTCGCGCGCCGTGGTCCGCGACATGTACGAGCGCGATCAGGCCGCCTCGATGATCGGCTATGTGACCATGGGCATGGCGCTGGTGCCGATGATCGCGCCCATGGTCGGCGGCGCGCTGGACCAGGTGCTGGGCTGGCGCGCGGTCTTTGTCTTTCTGGCCCTTGCCGGGGCCGCGATCCTGGCGCTGACCTGGGCCGATCTGGGAGAGACCAATCGCGGTGGCGGCCTCAGCTTCCGCCAGCAAATATCCGAATATCCGGAACTTCTCACCTCCCGACGCTTCTGGGGCTATGTCTTTGCCGCCGCCTTCACCTCCGGGTCTTTCTTCGCCTTTCTCGGTGGCGCGCCCTATGTGGCCACCACCGTTTTCGGGCTCTCGTCCTTCTGGACCGGCCTCTGCCTCGGCGCCCCCGCCATCGGCTATGCCACCGGCAATTTCCTCTCGGCCCGCTACACGATCCGCAAGGGCATCAACTGGATGATCCGCATGGGCGGCTATCTGGCCTGTATCGGGCTGGGCCTGGCTGCCCTGCTGACGCTGGGCGGCTTCGAATCCGCCTGGCTCTTTTTCGGCGCCTGCACCTTCGTCGGCCTCGGCAATGGCCTGGTGATCCCCAATGCCAGCGCCGGCATGCTCTCCGTGCGCCCCCATCTGGCCGGCACCGCCTCCGGCCTTGGGGCGGCAATCATGGTCGGTGGCGGTGCGGCGCTTTCCACCCTTGCGGGCGTGCTGATCCAGAAAGGCGGCGGCAGCCTGCCCCTGATCGCGATCATGCTCGCCTCGGTTTTCTTCGGCCTTCTCGCCGTCGTCTACGTGGATTGGCGCGAAAAACAGCTCGGCATCGGGGGTTGAAAAATTTGCAGCTTTGCGCGAAGCCATTTGCAGGTTTCCAAAGCAGCGATGTCCCATGGCCACCCAGAAACTCTATGCCGGCGCAAAATTGCGCGAAACCCGGACCCGCCTCGGGCTGACCCAGAAAGCCTTTGCCGAACGGCTCGGGGTATCGCTGCCCTACCTGAACCAGATGGAGAACAATCACCGCCCCGTCTCCTCGGCGGTGATCCTCGCCCTGGTGCAGGAATTCAACTTCGACGTCAGCGAACTGGCCGTCGGCGAAGGCGAGCGCATGGTCACCGATCTCTCCGAAGCCCTGGCCGATCCGCTCTTTCAGGGCAAACCCCCGCCCCAGGTCGATCTGCGCCTTGTCGCCTCCAACGCCCCCCAGGTCGCCCGCGCCTTCCTGCGCCTACATCACGCCTACCGGCAGGCCAACGAGCGCCTCGCCTCGCTCGACGCCGCCCTTGATCAGGACGAAATGCGCCCCGGTGCCTCGCCCTGGGACGAGGTGCGGGATTTCTTCCATTATTGCGACAATTACATCGATGCGGTCGACCGGGCGGCGGAACATTTCGTCGATGGTCAAAGCGCCGATCACGCCATTGCGCGGGCTTCCGAAAGCCTCGATCTGCGGATCCGCAATGCCGACGACCCGCAGATCACCCGCGCCTATGACCCCGAAACCCAGGTGCTGTCGCTGTCACCGGATGCATCCGAGGCGACCCGGCGCTTTCAGGCGCTGCACCAGATCGCCCTGATCGCCCAGGAGGATCTGATCGAGGCCACGCTGGACCTCGCCCGTTTCCATTCCGACACCGCCCGCGACATCGCCAAGATCGGGCTGGCCAATTACTTCGCCGGCGCCGCCCTTCTGCCCTACGATCATTTCCTCAATGCCGCCCGCAACGACCGGCACGATCTGGAACGGCTCGCCCGCCGCTTCGGCGCCTCTCTCGAACAGGTCGCCCACCGGCTTTCCACCCTGCAACGCCCCGGCGCCAAGGGCGTGCCGTTCTTCTTTGTCCGGGTCGATCAGGCCGGGACGATCACCAAACGCCATTCCGCAACCCGGCTGCAATTCGCCCGCTACGGCGGCGCCTGCCCCCTGTGGAACGTCCATGCCGCCTTTGAGACCCCCGGCCGCTTCCTGCGCCAATTGGCCGAAACGCCGGACGGCGTCCGCTACCTCAGCGTGGCCCGCGAAATCTCCTCAGGCGCGCCCGCCTTCCGCGCCCCGGTGCGCCGCTTTGCCATCGCGCTGGGATGCGAAATCAGCCATGCCTCGGAAATGGTCTATGCCGACGGGCTCGATCTTTCGGCGCCCGAAACCTTCGACCCGATCGGCATCTCCTGCCGGATCTGCGCGCGCACACAATGCCACCAGCGTTCGGTCCCGCCCCTGGAAAGCGCGCTGACGATCCGCCACAACCGGCGCGACATCCTGCCCTACGAGGTCGAGGAATGAACCTCAGCCTCGCGCGGTAACCTCTTCCACCGCTTCGATAATCTGCGCGATGCAATCGGGGTCGGAAAACCTGTGATCGGCGCCCTTCACCAGGGTCAGCCGCATGTCCACCCCCTTGGCATGATTGAGCAGCCGCACCGCCGTCTCGGTCGACACCGCCTCATCCTCGGTCCCCTGCAGGAACCGGGTCGGAAAGGGCAAGGGCAGCGGGGCGCGCAACACCAGCTGGTTGCGCCCTTCCTCGATCAGCCGCCGGGTGATGATGAAAGGTTCATCGGAATAGTCCGACGCCAGCGCCACCTGCCCTTCGCGCATCAAAATCTCCCGCGTTTCCTCGTCGAACCCGGCCCAATAGCCATCCTCGGTGAAATCGGGCGCGGCGGCGATGGTCACCAGCCCGGCGATCTTTTCGGGCATCCGTTTGGTCATCAAAAGCGAAATCCAGCCACCCATGGAAGAGCCCACAAGGATCTGCTTGCCCGTCGTCACGCCCCGGATGATCGCCTCCGCATCCTCGGCCCAATCGCCGATGGACCCGTCGAAAAACGCCCCCGAAGACGAGCCGTGACCGGAATAATCGAACCGCAGAAAGGCGCGCCCCGTCTCCTTGGCCCAGGCCTCCAACGCCAGCGCCTTGGTGCCCTCCTTGTCGGATTGAAACCCGCCAAGAAAGACCACACCCGGCCCCTCCCCCTCGGTCTGGTCGTAGGCAAGTGCGCGGGTCTGGTGCTGGAAGGTCTGGGTCATGGCGGCCTCGTTGGTTTGCGCTCAGGCTAACCGATCACGGCGCGGGTGCAATCGGTGGATTTTGCCCCCGCGATGTTGACAGGCGCGCCCGCCTGCGCCATGCGGTGCCCACGATTACATAACCCGCAACCGGGCGTTCCGTGGGCGCCAAACCGACGAGGAGCTAGGGCCATGTCCCAGATTTCCCTGACCTTTCCCGATGGCAATGCACGATCTTTTGAGCGCGGCGTGACCGCAGCCGAGATCGCAGCCTCTATTTCCAATTCGCTGGCCAAGAAGGCGATCAGCGCCACTGTCGGTGGTGAGCACTGGGATCTGGCCTGGCCGATCGAGGCTGACGCCAGCATCGCCATTCACACGATGAAGGACGAAGAGCAGGCGCTGGAACTGATCCGCCACGACTTCGCCCATGTGATGGCGCGCGCGGTGCAGGCGATCTGGCCCGATGTGAAAGTGACCATCGGCCCGGTGACCGAACACGGTTGGTTCTATGATTTCGACCGGGATGAGCCGTTTACGCCCGAAGACCTCGCGGTGATCGAAGCGAAGATGAAGGAAATCATCAACGCCCGCGATGCGGTCAGAACCGAAATCTGGGAGCGTGACCGCGCCCGGCAATTCTATATCGACAACGATGAGCCCTATAAGGTCGATCTGGTCGACCGGATCCCCGAAGGCGCTGACTTGCGCATGTATTGGCATGGGGACTGGCAGGATCTCTGCCGGGGGCCGCATCTGCAGCACACCGGGCAATTGCCGGCTGACGCGTTCAAACTGATGAGCGTGTCGGGGTCGCACTGGTTCGGCGATACGTCGAAGAACCTGCAGCGGATCATCGGCGTGGGGTTCCGCAACCGGGACGAGCTGAAGAAACACATGACCTTCCTCGAAGAGGCCGCGGCGCGCGATCACCGCAAGCTGGGCCGCGAGATGGATCTCTTTCACATGCAGGAAGAGGCGCCCGGTCAGGTGTTCTGGCACCCGAATGGCTGGACGATCTACACTCAGCTGCAGGATTTCATGCGCCGCAAGCAGCGCGCGGGCGGCTATGTGGAGGTGAACACCCCGCAGGTGGTGGACCGCAAGCTGTGGGAGGCCTCGGGCCACTGGGAAAAGTATCAGGAGAACATGTTCATCGTCGAAGTGGACGAGGAACATGCGCGCGAAAAAGCGATCAACGCGCTGAAGCCGATGAACTGCCCCTGTCACGTGCAGATCTTCAATCAGGGCATCAAGAGCTACCGCGACCTCCCACTGCGCATGGCCGAATTCGGGTCGTGTAACCGCTATGAGCCTTCGGGCGCGCTCCACGGCATCATGCGGGTGCGCGGCTTCACGCAGGATGACGGCCATATCTTCTGCCGCGAGGATCAGATCGAAAGCGAAACCGCGATCTATATCGAGTTTCTGTCGTCGATCTATCGCGATCTGGGCTTTGAAAGCTTCAAGGTGAAATTCTCCGACCGGCCCGACACCCGCGCCGGGTCGGACGAGATCTGGGACAAGGCGGAAACCGCCCTTCTCGCCGCCACCCGCGCCGCCGGGATCGAGCCCGAGTTGAACCCCGGCGAAGGCGCGTTCTACGGGCCGAAGCTGGAATTCGTGCTGACCGACGCGATCGGGCGCGACTGGCAATGCGGCACCCATCAGGTGGATTTCGTCCTGCCCGAGCGGCTCGATGCCAATTACATCGCCGAAGATGGCGCCAAGCACCGGCCCGTCATGCTGCACCGGGCAACGCTTGGATCGTTCGAGCGCTTCATCGGCATTCTGATCGAAAGCCATGCGGGCCGCCTGCCCTTCTGGCTGGCCCCCCGTCAGGTGGTGGTCGCGGCGATCACGTCTGAGGCCAACGATTATGCCGAGCGTGTGGTTGAAGAACTGCGCGCCGCCGGTGTGCGGGCCGAGGGCGACACACGGAACGAGAAGATCAACTACAAGATCCGCGAACATTCCGTCGGGAAGGTGCCGGTGATCCTCGCCGTGGGCGGGCGTGAAGTGGAAGAGGAAACCGTGAGCATGCGCCGTCTGGGCTCGAAAGCCACGGAGACCGTCGCGCTTTCGGAGGTGATCCCCTCGCTCGCCAGCGACGCCCTGCCGCCCGATCTGTGATAGATCAGAATGGCCCGCCTATTGCGCGGGCCATTTCTCCGCCTCGCCATAAGTGGCATCGGCCAACCAGTCGAGCGCCGGGCGCGGCTTGCCGAACATGTAACCCTGACCGTAATGGCAACCCATCTCGATCAGGGTCTGCGCCTGCCCCTCGTTCTCGATCCCTTCGGCCACCACCAGCATGTCCAGGCTTTCCGCCAGACGCAGCACGGATTCGAGAATGAAGCGCGCCTCTTCGCTTTCGGCGATTTCCGACACCAGCAGCCGGTCGATCTTGATCTCATCGGCCGGCAGCACCCGCAGCCGGGCCAGCGACGCATAGCCGGTGCCGAAATCATCAATGGCGATCCGGCATCCCGCCTCGCGCAGGGCCGCGACGCCCTTCAGGTGATGCAGCACCGCGAGATTGGCGGTCTCCGTCACTTCAATGGTCAACAGATCCGGTGGCAGCCGGTGACGGTTGAGACATTCCACAATGAACTCCACCCCCTTGTCGGCGCGCAGATGCAGGGCGCTGAGATTGACCGAAACCGGATAGGCGGTTTTCCGACGGCGGTTCCAATCGGCCATGGTCTGGATCGTGCGGTTGATCATGTAGCGGTCCAGATCAAAGATCAGCCCATTGGCTTCCGCCATGGTGATCAGATCCTCGGTCGCGACATATTTCCCGCCGCGCTTCCACCGCATCAGCGCCTCGAAGCCGAAAAGCTCACCGGTCGACAGGCTGACCCGCGGCTGCAGAAATACCTCCAAAGCGCCCGACCGCATCGCCTCGGGCAGATCCACCGCCATGGCGTCGAGATCGACGAATTCATTTTCCAGCGCCTCGGAGTAGATGCAATACGCCGCCTGGGCGTCATTGCGCGCCCGCGTCAGCGCAAAGCGACAGATGCTCATCACCGTGTCGAACCCATGAGCGCGCATCGGGCCAAGCGTGATCAGCGCCACCGCGCCCAGCGCCACTTTCGGCTCGACCATGTCACCGCCCTTGATCACCGGCTCGGCACAGATCCCGGCCAGGTCTTCACAGATCCCGGGCAGTTCGCTTGCCATGGCCTTGGGCAGGTAAAGGCCGAACCGGTCACCGTCCAGACGGGCCGCAAGGCTGCCCGTCTCTTCGGCCCAGTCGCGCAGGCGCCGCCCGGTTTCCTTGATCACCACATCGCCAAAGGCCCGTCCGCGCCGGTCATTGACCCCGCTCACATCGGCCAGATCGATCACCAGAACGGCGCCATCGGCCCCGGACAGCAGCGCCGCCGACACCTTGTCCTGAAAGTGAAGCTGGTTCGGAATGCCCGTCATCGCATCGAAGAAGGACATCGGCAATTGGTTCAGATCCTGCCGCACCTCCGCCCCGCCCTGCCGGTTTTCGCGCCAGATCAGCCAGAAGAGCCCGGCGCCGAGCGCGGCCGACAGCAGCGCGAAGAAAGGGGTGATCCGGTCGCCCGAGTGAGTCGCGGCGTCAGCGAAGGCGCCAAAGGCCCGCAGCGCGGCAACCCCGAGAAAGCCCAAAATCAATGCCGCGCCAAGGGGCGACGCGAGAGCCTTTGAAATCTTTTGCACGTGGAATATTGCCTTTGGTCTTGTCTTCCGGCGGCAAAAATCCGCGAATTTCCCTAATTTTCGGTGTAATTTCGCGCGCTTTGTTTCAACTTCACACGTCCCTGTCAGCACACGCAGCCGTGAGTAGCAGTTTATCGGCGAAGACGTTTTGTATGTCCCCAGTCGCTGCGGCGGCCGAGTTTCAAACTTTGAATGAGGACAAACCCATGTCGAACACCAAGAAAACCCTCGCCGTCGCCGGCGCCGTTGCAGCTGCCCTGACCGCGTCGATGACCGCCCCGGTTCAGGCGCAAGCCAAAGAGAAGTGCTACGGCGTGTCGCTGGCTGGCAAGAACGACTGCGCCGCGGGCCCCGGCACCACCTGTGCCGGCAGCTCGACCGTTGATTATCAGGGCAACGCCTGGACCCTCGTTGACGCCGGCACCTGCGCCGACATCGAACTGCCCGATGGCCGCATGGGTTCGCTCGAAGCGCTCGAGCGCGACCTGCCCCAGGGCTAAGTCATTCGATCCGGCGGAGCCTTCCTTTGCCGGAAGGCTCCGTTTTTTGTAAGGTGCTGCCATGCTTGATGCGTCATCCCATAAATTCGACCGGCTCCCCGACACGCCCGGTGTGGGTTACAAGCCGCAGCATTTCTCCGACATCATGGAGGCCCCGGGCAGCGTTGGCTGGCTGGAAATCCATGCGGAAAACTACATGGGCGCCGGTGGCCGCCCGCTTGCGCAACTGCGCCACCTGGCCGAACGTTTCGCCTTCTCCGTCCACGGCGTCGGCCTCTCGATCGGCGGCGAAGGCCCGCTTGATCCCGACCATCTCGCCCGGCTCAAACACCTCGTCAGCTGGCTCAACCCCGCCAGCTTCTCCGAACATCTGGCCTGGTCGACCCATGAAAGCGCCTTTCTGAACGACCTGCTACCGCTGCCTTATACGGAGGCCACCCTCACCCGCGTCGCCGATCACATCGACCAGGTGCAAGAGGTGGTCGGGCGCCGGATGCTGCTCGAAAACCCGTCGTCCTACCTCGCCTTTGCCGAGAGCACGCTCGCCGAGACCGAATTTCTGCGCGAAGTCGCCCGGCGCACCGGTTGCGGCCTGCTCTTGGACGTCAACAACGTCTTTATCAGCGCCACCAATCTGGGCAGCGATCCGATCTCCTATATCAACGCCTTCCCCCTCGATCTGGTGGGCGAAATCCATCTCGCGGGCCATGACGAAGACGAAGACGACCATGGCGCGCTTCTTTTGATCGACAGCCACGGGCGCGAAGTGGCCGAACCGGTCTGGGCGCTCTACGAACATGTGATCCGCAAATCCGGCCCCCTTCCGTCGCTGATCGAATGGGACAATGACGTGCCCGACTGGGCGGTGCTGGAAGCCGAGGCGGCCCGGGCCGCCCGGGTGATGGAAACGGTCGCGTCATGATCGTCGATCAGACTGAATTCCGCAGCGCGATCCTCGATCCCGAGGCCGCGCGCCCCGAAGGGCTGACCGATGGCGCGGGCCGTCCCGCCGGACGCCGCTTCGATGTCTATCGCAACAATGTCGCCGTCTCCCTGACCGAAGCGCTGGAAACCGCCTTCCCGGTCATTCGCGCCCTGGTGGGCGAGGCGAATTTCAAACTGCTGGCGGGCGCCTTCCTGCGCGCGCATCCGCCCGCCTCGCCGCTGATGATGTTCTACGGCGATGCGATGCCCGAGTTTCTCGCCAATTTCGGCCCCACCCAAACCATGGGCTATATGCCCGATGTGGCCCGGCTCGAACTGATGATCCGCGAAAGCTACCACGCCGAAGACAGCACCGCCGTCGACCCCGCCGACCTGCAGGCCCTCGCCCCTGACGCGCTGATGGCCTCGAAGATCTGGCTCGCGCCTTCCCTGCGCCTCTTGCGCTCCGACTGGCCGGTCTTCTCGATCTGGCGGTTCAACACCGAGGATGGCGCGCCGAAACCGCAGATGGCGGCCGAGGACGTGCTGATCGCCCGGCCCGACATGGACCCCGCCCCCCATCTTCTTCCACCCGGCGGCGGGGCCTTCATCGCAGCCCTCCAATCCGGCGACACCTTCGGCGCGGCCTTTGAAGCCGCCACCAACGCAAACGACAGCTTCGATCTGGGCAAGATGCTGGCCCTGCTGATCGAAACGAATTCCATGACCAAGATCGGAGATTAACCCATGATCCGCGCCCTTTTCCAACTGCCCGACCGCGCGCTCGCCTGGGTCGAACCCTTTTCAACCCCCGTTTTGACCACCCTCGCGCGGCTCTTTTTCGCCGCCGTGCTGTTCATGTATTTCTGGAATTCCGGCCTGACCAAGATCCCCGACGGCTTTGCCAACCTGATCTCGCCCAGCTTCAACGCTTTCGCGCAGATCTACCCCAAGGGCGCCGAGGCGGCGGGTTATGACATCACCCAGGCAACGTCATTCCAGAAGCTGGTGATCCTGGCGGGCACCTGGTCGGAATTCATCCTGCCGGTGCTGGTGGTGATCGGGCTTTTCACCCGCGCCGCCGCCTTTGGGATGATCGGCTTCGTCCTCGTGCAAAGCCTCACCGACATCGTCGGCCATGGCGCCGCCCTTGGCGCCTGGTTCGATGCCGCCTCGGACAGCGCGCTCGATCAGCGGACACTCTGGGTCTTCCTGCTTCTGGTGCTGATCTTCCGCGGCGGCGGCCCCCTGTCGGTGGACCGCCTGTTCAGAAGTGGCTCTTCTCCTCATCCGGACGACCTGCCGCGATAGCCAGAACGCCCGCCAGCCCGCACATGGCGGCCGGAAAGATCGCGAAGAAATTCGCAAATGTGGTGTAGATCGCCAAGGCCGCCAGCAACAGCAAAAGCCCCGCCCAAAGCGCCCGGTAGCGCGCCATGCCCGCCCCCGCAATGGCCAGAAGCGGCGCGATCACGCTCATGGCGCGCAGCCATCCGGGATTGTCGGGCTGAGGCAGAAGATCAAGGTCGCGGACCTGATTCTGGGCGGTCAGTTCGGTATAGCCGAACGAGATCACACCCATGATCAGGGCGAGAATGCCGCCGATCATGCCAAGGGCGGTGGCTGCGTTGCGCATGGGGTCTTCCTTTGGTCGTACGCGGCCTATCTAGAGATTCGAATCAGGGTTTCCAAGATGCCGATTCTGAGCCGCCGCGTCCCATCCAATAGTAATTCCATTACCACTGACAATTACCGGACGTTTCATTACTGTGGGAGAATGCGCAACCAAAGCGGGAATTTCCATTTTCCGTTCGCTCTCTGATAGGTTGCGCCAGGTAAGTGACTTTCTATTCACCAATGAATCGGCAAAAATGCGTGCAAATTCATCAAGGATCTCGGGCTCCAAAGGGGTCTCCCGCACATCGATAAACAGCAGCTCTTTTCCTGCTTTTACAAATGCTTGCTTTGCCTTCCGGCAGGTGTCGCACGACTTGATTCCATAGAGTTTTGCAACATCATCCACTGGCATATCCACAGAAGCCCCCCTTGTCTTTTTTCCAATTCTTGCCAAATTCTAAAGTGCAAGAGACGTCAAGTCGCGTGCCGCAACGTAATGGCATTCTGCCTGATTAATTTGCAAATGACCTGTTCGGACGATCTGAACGGGAAGGCTACGAAGGAAGTTAAATATGCCAACTGGCACCGTAAAATGGTTTAATACCACCAAGGGCTACGGATTTATTGCACCCGATGATGGGGGCAAAGACATTTTCGTGCACATTTCTGCCGTCGAACGCGCCGGGATGACCGGTCTGGCCGACAATCAGAAGATCGAGTTTCAGTTGATCGAAGGCCGCGATGGCCGACAATCGGCGGGGGAACTCAAGACCCTTTAGACGGCAGAGACACCCGGGTTTCCGCGCGTTTTTTCTGGAGTCCGGGCGCTTTTTCGTCCATGCTAATTACAGGCGCACAGATTTTTCTGGCGCTTGGGTTGGCTGTACGGATTTGCCGCAATTATGCGGCCCTGCGGACCCGATTTTCGCAGCCGATATCCGTATTTCCGGGGCATCTTCGAGAAAGCGAAACATGTCGACTGACCGTTGCGGTTCGGGGCGGATGGATGTTCCATCTCGCCCCAAACGCATTTGCGAAATTCCGCAAGATCACTCGGGCGCGGCAAGCAGCGCCTGAAACTCGCGCCATTCCCCCTTGCTCATGCCGCTGGTTTCCTGGGTCACCGCTTCGCCGCCGAGCATCCGGCGAATGCAATCGAGCCCCCGGCCCGAAACCGACGCCCCGCCCATCCGGTAATCCTCGAAGGCGCCATAGGCATAGGGCACCCAATCCTGCACGATCCGGCACATTTCCTCGGCATAGACGCGGATCTCGTATTGAGCATGGGCATCCGCCCGCAGCCGCAGGAAGTGGAACAGATTGTGCAGATCCACCTTCCAGTACCATTGGGTGTAAATATTCGCAGGCAGGTTCATCCGCGCCAATTCGCGCGCCAGCCCCTGCTGCCCGTCCTGGCTGATCATGTCTTCGTAATGATCATAGGCCCGCATCGCATCATCGCGCAGGTAATCGAGCACGCGTTGCGCCTCGTCGCCGGTCAACGCCTCGCCCCGGCCCTGATTGTTGGTGGTCGATTGCGCCGCCAGATCCTCGGCACGCGGAATGTAGAATTCGCGATCCAGGATCGAATAGCGGGCGGAGTATTCATTCACATTGGCGGTGCGGTGGCGGATCCATTGCCGCGCCACAAAAACCGGCAGCTTGACGTGAAATTTGACCTCGCACATCTCGAACGGGGTCGAATGCCAGTGCCGCATCAGATAGCGGATCAGCCCTTCGTCATTCGACACCGCCTTGGTGCCGCGCCCGTAGGACACGCGCGCCGCCTGGGTGATCGCCGCATCATCGCCCATGTAATCGATCACCCTGACAAAGCCGTGATCGAGCACCGGCTTGATCGAATAAAGATGCTGCTCCATCCCCGGCGCCACCGCCCTCAGCGTCGGCTGCGGGTTGGCCCGCATCTCGGCGATTTCAGCTTCGGGGGGTTGGGGAGTGTCTTGATCCATCAGGTGGCCGCCTCTGCGCGATTCTTTTGCGCGCCCAGCATAGGGGGGTTTGAGGCCACCTCAACACAGGATGTTGCGTCTGTGGATAAGTCGTTGGGGGAAGGAACGGCCCCGCCCCGGGGGCCGTTCATCGCCGTATTCAGGCGGTTTCGTCGACCACCTTGGCCTCGGGCGCGTTCTTGGCGACCGAAGCAATACCGTTTTCGCGGGCCTTTTCGCTCTCATAGGATTCCGAAACGCCGATCACCTGGCCATTGGTGGCCTTGAGGTTGAAGCGCCATTTGCCGGCGCGGGTCGTCTTGCGTTCGAACCGGGCATCGACCTGGCTGTTCTTGCGCACGCTTTCGATGCCGTTCATGCAGCTTGCCCTGCGCTTGTAGCCTTCGCTGGCCAGGATGATCTGCCCGTTGCCGGCCTTGAGACGAAATCGCGTCTCCCCCTTCTTGTCTTTGAAGACTTCAAATTTGCCCGCCATAATGCCTACTCTCTGCTGTGTTGGACTGCCCGAGATATAGCGCGATCGCGGATTGACGCGGAAAATTTCCCCTTAGGTCACCGCGCAGGAGCCGAAGCTAGGTCGATTTTGCCACAGTTTTGCCACAATACCGGCGCTCAACCCGCCGCCACCCCGTCGAAAGCGGCGCGGATCTGATCGAGGATCGTCTGGTTGCGGGCGGCCACCAGCACGCCTTCGGTCTCGGTTCCGCCATAGGCCCCACCGGTCAGAACCCCCGTCGCACCTCCGGCCTCGCGCACCGCAAGATGACCCGCCGCATGATCCCAGGGGTTGTGCTTCGGGGCGGAGAGACAGAAATCCGCAAAGCCCTGCGCCATCAGCCGATATTCGTGACAGGAACAAAAGAGCGAGACCGTGCGCTGAATGCCCTGACGCGGGGCGACCCAGGCGGGCCGGGTCTCGGGCGGAAACATGAAGAGCGGCAAAAACCCTGTGGCCCCATCAGACGCCGCCTCTTGCGAAAGCTGCAACCGGCGCGGCGCTCTGTCGGGGGCGCAAAGCCAGCTGCCGCCCCCCCGGCGCGCCAGCACCCAATCATCCATCACCACATCATAAAGCAGACCGAACACCGGCGCGCCCCGCTCCATCACCGTCAGAATGACCCCGAAAGTCGCCAGCCCCTTGGCAAAATTCCAGGTGCCATCCACCGGATCAAGCAGCACGGCGCGCTCCGCCTCCGCCAACCCGTCAAGCCTGCGCGGGTCTTCCGACACCGCCTCTTCGCCGATCACCAGCGCCCCCGGCATCACATGTGCCAGCGCCTCGGTCATCGCGGCCTCGGCCCGGACGTCAGCCTCGGTCACCAGATCGGCCGGGCCCGATTTGGCGCGGATGTCGGCAGCGTCCAGACGGCGGAACCGGGGCAGGATCTCTGCCCGGGCCACATGCCGCACCATCTCGATCAGCGCGGTTTCGGTCTCAGGCGTCAGCCCCATGTCAGACCATCCTTGTCATGAAAATCGAATGGGGATCCTCGGTGTAATCGCCGAAAGGCCCGCAGTCGGCAAACCCGTGCCGCCGGTAAAACCCACGGGCGGCGGCAAAGGCCGACTGCGATCCCGTCTCCAGCGACAGCCGGGCGAAGCCTTGCGCCCGCGCCTCTTCCACCAGCCGGGTCAGCAGCGCATCGGCCAGCCCCGCGCCGCGATGCTCTTTCATCACATGCATGGATTTCAACTCGCCATGATCCGGCGCGATCCCCTTCAGCGCCCCCATGGCCACCGGCATATCCCCGTGAAACGCCGCAAAAAACAGCACGCCTGCTTCCGCCAGCGCGCCTGCGTCCATGGCATGAACGGAACAGGCCGGCGACGAGGCCCGCATCAAAGTCAGATGTCGAGAGATCAGCGGCGCCAGCGCCGGATCGGTCGGATCGACCGGCCGCAACGTGACGGTCAGTGGGTCCATGCGCCGCGACGATTGGTGGCGAAGTTTTCCCCATAGCCCATGGGCCGCAGGTTCGGCTTGCGGGTCTTCGGCTCGCTCACCACCGCCTCGATGCCCTTGTCTTCGGCATAATCAAGCGCGGCTTCCTTGGTCGGAAAACGCATCCGCACCTGGGTCTGGGTGTCATCGGACGAGGTCCAGCCCATCAGCGGATCAACAGAACGGGCGCTGCCCTGGGCATATTCAAGCACCCAGTCCCGGGACTTGGCTGTGCCCGAGGACATGGCGGATTTGGCGGGGCGGTAGATACGGGCTCGCATGGGCTCTCTATGGGAAAATCAGCGCGTCAAATCAAGAAGAAACAAGCGCAGACGGGGTGGGAGAGAGGGCCGACCGGGCAATGAGGAGCGAGGGGTGGGGTGGGTCGCATCACCCGGTCGGCGCCCCGTTCTGCTGCTTGTGGGCTCACCATTGCACCATTAACGATTATTGACAACATATTTTTCTCTTTAAAGTTGTATTTGCGAACAGGACGCTCGCCCAATTGCCACACTCTCCCCCGCGCTTTCCGGTGATTAGCCCTTGAAGCGGAACAAAGAGGGATCAAATGTGAGGCACCCAAGGGAATCATCCATGTCAGAACCGATCCTCAACTCCCCCGCCCCCGATGTGCGCAGCCGCGAGAAACTCGAAGGCGGGCGCAAGATCGTCATGCAGTCGGAATTCCAACCCGCAGGCGATCAGCCGACGGCCATCGCCGAACTGGTCGAGGGCGTGAAGGACGGCGAGCGCAATCAGGTTCTGCTGGGCGCCACCGGCACCGGCAAGACCTACACCATGGCCAAGGTGATCGAGGCGACCCAACGCCCCGCCATCATCCTTGCCCCAAACAAGACCCTCGCCGCCCAGCTTTATGGCGAGTTCAAGGGCTTCTTCCCCGACAATTCGGTCGAGTATTTCGTTTCCTACTACGATTATTACCAGCCCGAAGCCTATGTGCCGCGCTCGGACACCTACATAGAAAAGGAAAGCCAGATCAACGAACAGATCGACCGGATGCGCCACTCCGCGACCCGGGCGCTTCTGGAACGCGACGACGTGATCATCGTCGCCTCGGTGTCGTGCATCTACGGCATCGGCTCGGTCGAAACCTATGGCGCGATGACGCAAGACCTCCATGCCGGACAGGATTACGACCCGCGCAAGGTGATCGCCGATCTGATCGCCCAGCAATACCGCCGCAACGATCAGGCGTTTCAGCGCGGCTCCTTCCGGGTGCGCGGCGACGTGATCGAGATCTGGCCCGCCCACCTGGAAGACCGTTCCTGGCGGCTGTCGTTCTTTGGCGAAGAACTGGAAGGCATCTCGGAATTCGACCCGCTGACGGGGGAAAAAACCGACACGTTCGAACAGATCCGCATCTATGCGAATTCCCACTACGTGACCCCGCGCCCCACCATGCAGCAGGCGATCAAGGGCATCAAAGCCGAGCTGAAAACCCGGCTTGCGCAACTGGTGGACGAGGGCAAACTCTTGGAAGCCCAGCGCCTCGAACAGCGCACCAATTTCGATCTGGAAATGTTGGAGGCCACCGGCGTCTGCAACGGCATCGAGAACTATTCCCGCTATCTCACCGGCCGCGCCCCGGGCGAACCGCCCCCCACGCTGTTCGAATTCATCCCCGACAACGCCATCGTCTTTGCCGATGAAAGCCATGTCTCGGTCCCGCAGATCGGCGGCATGTACAAGGGCGACTACCGGCGCAAATTCACCCTGGCCGAACACGGGTTCCGCCTGCCGTCCTGCACCGACAACCGCCCCCTGAAGTTCGAGGAATGGGACGCCATGCGCCCGCAATCGGTCTTCGTGTCGGCCACGCCCCAAAGCTGGGAGTTGGAACAATCGGGCGGCGTCTTCACCGAACAGGTGATCCGCCCCACCGGCCTGCTGGACCCGCAAGTCGAAATCCGCCCCGTCGAAATGCAGGTCGATGACCTCCTCGACGAAGTCCGCAAAGTCACTGCCAACGGCATGCGCACTCTGGTCACCACGCTCACCAAACGCATGGCCGAAGACCTGACCGAATACATGCATGAACAGGGCATCAAGGTCCGCTACATGCATTCCGACATCGACACGCTGGAACGGATCGAAATCCTGCGCGACCTGCGC
>JAOXSD010000168.1 GCA_025800205.1 Silicimonas sp.
GAGCGGATCGTCGAATTCAAGGACGCCTCGGACGCAGAACGCGCGATCAGCTTCTGCAATTCGGGTCTGCTGGCCTGCAACGCGGCGACGCTGATGTCCCTGATTGACGCGGTCGGCAACGACAACGCCTCGGGCGAATACTACCTGACGGATGTGGTCGAAATCGCCCGCTCCCGCGATCTGAGCGTGACAGCGGTCGCCTGTGACGAGGCGCAGACGCTGGGCGTGAACTCGCGTGCGGATCTGGCCGCAGCGGATGCGGTGTTTCAGGCGCAGGCACGCGCCGAGTTGCTGGATTTGGGTGTCACGCTGATGGCCCCGGAAACCGTCTACCTTGCTGCCGATACGGTGATCGGGCGCGATACGGTGATCGAGCCGAATGTGGTCTTCGGCCCCGGCGTGACCGTCGAAAGTGGCGCAACGATCCGGGCGTTTTCGCATCTGGAAGGTTGCCATGTCAGCCGCGGAGCCATCATTGGCCCCTATGCCCGCCTGCGCCCCGGCGCGGAACTGGCGGAAAACGCCCGCATCGGCAATTTCGTCGAGATCAAGAATGCCGAGATCGCCGAGGGCGCAAAGGTCAATCACCTCAGCTATATCGGGGATGCCTCGGTCGGGGCGGGGTCGAATATCGGGGCGGGCACGATCACCTGCAACTATGACGGCGTGATGAAACACAAGACCACGATTGGTGAGGATGTCTTTATTGGCTCCAACACCATGCTCGTGGCCCCCGTAAGCGTAGGCGATGGAGCGATGACAGCGACCGGTACGGTCGTGACCAAAGACGTGGAAGCCGAGGCGCTGGCCGTCGCGCGCGCCAAGCAGGAAAACAAGCCCGGCTATGCG
>JAOXSD010000176.1 GCA_025800205.1 Silicimonas sp.
GCCGAATTCGGCCCCTGCCTCCAGCAGCATGCGGCGCAGTTTCACATGATCGCCCATGCGGCAGTTGATTTCGTAACCCAGCTCGCCCGCCACCGACATGCGCGCGACCCGGGCCGAGACCAGCCCCACGTCCATCGCTCCGCACCCCATGAAGGGCAGGGCGAGGTCCCCATGCACCAGCTTTTGCAATACGCGGTCCGCCTTCGGGCCGGTGAGCGCGAAACCCGCCAATTCCTCGCCGAGATCGCGGATCGCCACGCCGTCTTCCATGTGATCCATGAACCAGCGCATGTGCCAAGCGCGCAGGTAGTAGGATCCCATGATCCACCATGTCCCGTCGCCCCAGTTCAAGACAGTCAGATCGCCCTTCAGCCGCCCGGTCTCGGATAGCATCGGTGCCAGCCGCGCCCGCCCCGCGCCGGGCAGTTTCGAAGCCATC
Source organism: Silicimonas sp. (assembly GCA_025800205.1). Lineage (GTDB taxonomy): Bacteria > Pseudomonadota > Alphaproteobacteria > Rhodobacterales > Rhodobacteraceae > CALKXV01. Next base: position 440 of record JAOXSD010000176.1, read on the forward strand.
AGCCGGTCGAGCCAGCTTTGGGCATTGGGGCCGGTCACCTCGTAGCGCGAGAAGCCGGTGATATCGACCATGCCGACATTTTCGCGCGCATTGCGGCATTCGGCGCCGACGATGTCATGGGCGTTTGACCGTTTGAGCGTCAGGTTTTCTTCGAAGTCTTTGTTAGGCTTGAAGTAAAGCGGCACCTCCAGATCCCAGGACACGCCCCAGTGAGCGCCCGCTTCACTCATCGCGTCATGGGCCGGCGCCATCTTCAGCGGGCGGCCTGCTGGCAATTGTTCGTTCGGATAGGACATGACGAAGCGGCGCGAATAGAACTGGCCGGTGGTCTGTTTGATGTATTCGCGGTTCTCGGCAAACTTGCCATAGCGCGCCACATCCATCGACCAGGCATCCGCCTCGGGCTCGCCATGGATCATCCATTCCGCCAGCGTCTTGCCTACGCCGCCCCCTTGCAGGAAGCCGGCCATCACCGCGCAGGCGCACCAGTATCCGCGTTTGCCCGCAACCGGGCCAACGAGCGGATTGCCATCGGGAGAGAAGGTGAAGGCGCCATTGACCCAGGTTTTGATCCCCACATCTTCGATCGCCGGATAGCGCTGGAAGCCCAGCATCAACTCGTTTTCGATCCGGTCGAGCTGTTCCTGAAACAGCTCCTCGCCATAGTTCCAGGGCGCGCCATCCATCGCCCAATGTTCGTGCTCGATCTCGTAGATCCCCACCAGCACGCCGTTCTGATCCTGACGCATATAGGTGAAGCCTTCGAGGTCGACGGTCATCGGCATTTCGAAATCCGCCGCCGCCACTTCGGGAATGCTGTCGGTGATCAGGTAATGGTGTTTCAGGGGCGAGACCGGCAATTCGATCCCCGCCATCCGGCCCACCTGTTTCGCCCAAAGCCCGCCCGCGTTGACCACATGTTCGCACGTGATGTCGCCTCTATCGGTGTGGACGATCCAGCCGTCGGCGGTCTGGGTGAGCCGATCGACCTTGGTTTCCTCGTAATATTCCGCGCCGCGTTTTTTCGCCGCCGTGGCGTAGGCCTGCACCGTGCCGGTGGTGTCGATATAGCCTTCGCGGTCGGCCCACATGGCCCCCAGAACGCCGTCGGTCGACATGATCGGGCAGCGTTTCTGTGCCTCTTCGGGCGAGAGCAATTCGCAATCGTCGATGCCGATGGATTGGAAGATGCGGTAATTCGCCTGCAGCCATTCCCAGCGTTCGGGCGTGCCTGCGAGCGTCAGCCCGCCGGTCATATGCAGCCCGATGTTCTGGCCCGACTCGGCTTCGATTTCCGACAGAAGATCAATCGTATAAGCCTGCAGGGCCGCCATGTTCGGATCCGCGTTCAGCGCGTGAATGCCGCCCGCCGCATGCCAACTTGATCCGCTCGCCAAGCGGCGGCGTTCCAGCATCACCACATCGGTCCAGCCGAATTTGGCAAGGTGATAGAGCACCGAGGCGCCGACAACGCCGCCTCCGATGACCACAACGCGATACTGTGATTTCATGGCTGACCTCCCGTCTCTTTCCGGAAGGTCAGCATGTTTTGGACATTTGTGTCCAGATCTTTTTGTGTTCAGTCCTGAAGCGCGGCCTCAAGCTTGGCGCCTGCTTCGGACGAGAGCGCGACAAAGGGGGGCAGGATGCGGCGCCAGCCCGCGTCACCGGAGCGGGCGCCGAGCAGATATTTGATCCCGGCGATCAGGGTTGGTCCGGCCATTGCCGCGCGCTGAGCGGCGATCTTTTCGCAGAGATCGGCAGGCGGTGCGCTGCGTTCGGCCCAGATTGCCCCGGCGATGGGGGCGGTGATGTTCACGCTGGCCGAGATACAGCCTGCGAAGCCGTCGGCTGCCGCGGTGGCCAGTGCGGTTTCGGAGCTGGGAAAGACCCGGAGCGCGCTATTGGCCGCCACGATATCGCGGCAATAGTCGAGATCGCCCGATGAATCCTTGATGCCGGTAAAGCGCGCAGGCCGCGCCTCCGCCAGCGCCTTGATCACCGACACCGGGATCGTCAGCCCGGTCATCTGGGGAAAGTTGTAGAAATAGATCTGGATTGGACGGTCGCCGAGGGCGGCATCCAGCGCGAGGTACCAGTCGATCAGGCCTTGGTCGCTCACCGGCTTGTAATAATAGGGCGGCAGCACCAGTGCTACGCCATAGCCCAGATCATCGGCAGCCCCGGTCAGGGCGATGGTCTCGGAAAGCGACGGGGTGCCGGTGCCGACCATCAGCCGGTCCTTCGGCAAGGCACCCGCCGCCCAGCCCATCACCCGATTGCGCGTCTCAGTGTCAAACGCGTTTGCCTCGCCGGTCGAGCCGAGAATGTTCAGCCCGTCGCAGCCGTTGTCCAGCGCCCAGCGGCAATGCTCCAGAAACGGCGCCTCCTGCGGCTGAAACCCCTCATCCACCGGCGTCGGCACCGCGGCGATCACACCCTGCATCTCAACTCTCCTCGATTGTGCACCCCGCCATAGCGCAGCTGGCAGGCAAGCTCACTCGAAAATCACCGCGCTCAACCGCGCCGCCGCCTCGGTCAGAAGTGGCACCTGGTCGGGCAGGTCCGCTACGTTCAACCGCTGGTTCGGCCCGTGGAAGGCGAGCGAGGCGAAATAGCGCCCCTGGGGGTCGCGCACGGGCACGGACACGGCGACCATCGCATCGAGGAATTCCTCGTTGTCGATGGCATAGCCCTGGCGCGCAATGTCATGCAATTCGTCCAGCATGGACGCGGGGTCGGTGATCGTATTGTCGGTCAGCGGCGTGAGCTGCATCACATTGACCAGCCGCCGCCGCTCGGCGCGGGGCAGGGAGGCGAGAAAGGTCTTGCCACTGGCGGTGCAGTGAAAGGGCACATGGGAGCCGATGGGCAGTTGGATGCGAAACGCCCAATTGGTCTCGACCCGGTCCATGTAGCTCATCCCCTGATCCTCGGGCACGACGAAATTCACCGTCTCGCCCACCTGTTCGGCCAGCCATTGCAGCACCTGACGGCGCGCCCGGTGCTGGGTCGAGGCATGGAGCGTGCCCGCCGCCATCGCCCGCGCCCGGCGCCCGGGGCGAAACAGCCCGCGCCCGTCGGCCCGGCTCAGAAATCCCTCATCGGCCAATGTGTTGCACAGCCGGTGCGCGGTCTGTTTCGGAATCCCCACGATCCGGCCGATGTCGGATGCGCTCATCGGGTCGCGGCTCTGCCCCAATGTCTCGAGGATCAACAGGGCGCGCAAGTTCGTGGGTACACGGTCATCCGCTTTTTTAAGCATTCGTCCCTCCCTGGAAAAAACCCTTGCCTCGTTCCTGATATCATGTTGCAGTTAAAAAACGAGACATATTGTCCCATTTTTTGAAAAATATGTCTTTAGGGAGGAAATGAGTGAAGTTCGACTATGTCATCCTGGGCGCTGGCTCGGCGGGCTGCGCGCTGGCGCATCGCCTGGCAGAGGACGGGCGGTACAAGGTGGCGCTGCTGGAGGCCGGCGGGCCGGACAGCTATCCTTGGATCCACATTCCCGTGGGCTACTTCAAAACCATGGGCAATCCGCGCACCGATTGGGGGTATGAGACCGAGCCCGACCCGGGGCTGAACGGGCGGCGGCTGAAATGGCCGCGCGGCAAGGGGCTGGGCGGCTCCAGTTCGATCAACGGCCTTCTTTACGTGCGCGGGCAGGCGCAGGATTACGACCATTGGCGGCAATTGGGGAACACCGGCTGGGGCTGGGAGGATGTGCTGCCGCTGTTCAAACGGGCCGAAAGCTATGCCCGGGGCGACGGGGTTCTGCGCGGGCGCGACGGCCCGCTGACCGTGTCGGATTCCGCCGTGCGCCGCGATGTGGTCGACCGCTGGGTCGATGCGGCCCTGGCGGCGGGCTATCCGGCCAATGAAGATTACAACGGCATCTCCCAGGAAGGGGTGGGGCATTTCCAGCTGACCCTCCGCAACGGGCGGCGCTGTTCCTCGGCGGTGGCCTATCTCAAACCGGCCCGGCGCTGGGCGAACCTGGATGTGCTGACCCATTGTGTGGCGCGCAAGCTGACTTTCGACGGCCGCCGGGTCACCGGGGTCGAGGTGGCGCACAACGGGCAGAACCGGGTGATCACCGCGCGGCGCGAGGTGATCTTGTCCATGGGCGCGCTCGCCTCGCCGCAGCTTCTGATGGTGTCGGGGCTGGGCCCGGGCGAGATGCTGCGCGACCAGGGGATCGATGTGCGGGCCGATCTGCCGGGGGTGGGCCGGAACCTGCAGGATCATCTGCAGGCGCGCCCGATCTACAAGACGACGCTGTCGACCATCAACACCGAGATCAATTCGCTCTTCAAACAGGGGCTGATCGCGGTGCATTACGCGCTGACCCGCTCCGGGCCGATGACCATGGCCGCCAGCCTCGGCACCGCCTTTCTGAAGACCCGGCCGGATCTGGAAACGCCCGATATCCAGTTCCACATCCAGCCGTTCAGCGCTTCGACCAAGATCAACAAGCCGCATGATTTCAATGCCTTCACCACGTCGGTGCTGCAGATGCGCCCGGAAAGTGCCGGCCATATCGCGCTGAGATCGCCCCATATGGAGGATTTTCCGGCGATCCATCCGAACTACCTGGCGACCAAGCTGGATCAGGACACGCTGGTGGCAGGCATCCGCATCGCCCGCCAGATCGCCCGGCACGAACCGCTCGCCTCGGTGCTGACCGGGGAATACACCCCCGGCGCGGGGATCGACGACGACGATCACGAGGCCCTTCTGAACTGGGCGCGCGACACGGCGACGACGATCTATCACCCCACGGGCACCTGCAAGATGGGGCGCGACCCCATGGCGGTGGTGGATGAGCGGCTGCGGGTCCACGGGATCGACGGGCTGCGGGTGGCCGATGCCTCGATCATGCCGCAGATCGTTTCGGGCAACACCAATGCGCCCGCCATCATGATCGGCGAAAAGGCCAGCGATCTTCTGCGCGAGGATGCGGCATGACCGGGCAGGTGCAATTCGCTGGCCTTTGCCCCGCGCCTTGGTATCGTGGGGCACAATTTGTGATCGCGACGTCCCGCTTCCCCCGCCAGATCCGGCCGGGACGTCCAAGGAGAGTTTCCGCGCAGCCGCTTTTCCGGCCCGCGCCGCGTTCGACAGGACATCATCAAATGACCCGCCACCGGGAGGAGACGGTGCGGGCGCGCAGAAAGGGAGTTTGAAGACAAACCCGCCGCAAGCGCCTTCAGCAGCGGGAAGAATGTCAAAGCGAAGGCAACCATATTGGGAGGAACCAAATGTTCGGACTTTCGAAACTGACCAAAGCCGCGGCCGCAGGGGCCGTCGGCGCGGCGATGATGGCCCAGGCCGCCTTCGCAGAAACCACCCTGCAGATCCAGATGGCCGTACCCGGCTCGGCGGATGAGGCGGTGATCCTCGGTGAATTCGCCGATGATGTGAAGTCGCTCACCGGTGGCTCGCTCACCATCGAGCTTCTGCCCGCAGGTGCCATCGTCGGCGTGCCGGAAATCATCGACGCGGTGGATGCCGGCGTGGTCGATGGCGGCTTTGCCTGGACCCATTACTGGTCGGGCAAGCACCCCGCCGCCATGCTCTTCGGCTCGCCTGTTGCGGGCGGCGGTGTTGGGATGGACAACATCGCCTTCATCAGTTGGTTCCAGTACGGCGGCGGCAAGGAGCTTTATGAAGAGCTCTGGGATGAGATGGGTGTGAACGTCAAAGGCTTCATGCTGCAGCCGGTCGGCCCCGAGGCACTGGGCTGGTTCAAGGAGCCGATCGCCTCGATGGAAGATTTCCGCAAATATCGCTTCCGCACACCGCCGGGCATCCCGGGCCAGACCTACAAGGACATCGGTGTTGCCTCGGTCGCCATGGGCGGCGGTGACATCCTGCCCGCGCTGGAAAAGGGCACGATCGATGCGGC
>JAOXSD010000184.1 GCA_025800205.1 Silicimonas sp.
GGGCGAACCGATTATAAGCCCAGACGGCGTAGGCGATGATCTCACGGGGAAAACGATAGCCTTTCAGGCGTGGCATTTGACATGGCAACTTCATTCCGGCCATCTATCTGTAGACCAACACGCAATCAACTTGGCAATGCCACCGGCGCAGGCGCAGGATGCGGACACGCCCCTGCAATCGATCTGGACCTTCAACTGGCGCGGTGACAACCGGGCCGCCGCCGAAACGCGCTTCGGCCTCTCTGCCCGGGAATGCTTCGGCATGACCGAGATCGGCCTCGCCCTCTATACGCCGAGCGAGGCCAGCCACCGCGCCGGGTCGCAATCCTGCGGCGTGCCCCTGCCCTTCCGCGAGGCCGAAATCCGTGATGCGGACGGGTATACACTGCCCGCAGGCCAGGTGGGCGAGCTTTGGGTCCGGGGCGATGGCATCGCCCAGGCCTATTGGAACAAACCCGACGCCAACGCCGCCACTTTTGTCGATGGCTGGTTCGCCACCGGCGATCTGTTCGTGCAGGACGAGGCCGGTTGGTTCACCATCGTCGGGCGCAAGAAAGACATGATCCGCCGCTCCAGCGAAAACATCTCGGCCCGCGAGGTGGAGGCCGTGCTTCAGGAGCTCGGCGGTATCCAGGAAGCAGCCGTTCTGCCCGTCCCCGACGATCACCGGGGCGAAGAGGCCAAGGCCTATATCATCCTCGTCGATGGCATGACCCCCGAAAACCTGCCCCCAGAAACCATCGCAGCCCACTGCCGAACCCGCCTCGCCCCGTTCAAGATCCCGCGCTTTATCGCCTATGCGCCCGAACTGCCCCGCACCCCGGGCCGCAAGATCGCCAAGCACAAGATCATCGCCGCCACGCCCGATTTGCGCGCCGGGGCCTATGATTTGACGGCCGGCGCATGGCTAGACCACCCCGCCCGGACCGGGACGGTTCCGAGCTGATGCCCAAAGGCGCCGCTGTACGGAATTGATGCTTGCTCAGGACTCAAGGTTGAGACGTCTCGATAGGCAGTGGCGGCCCTTTGCTGCCGTTGACCAAAACGCCATGAGGCCGCGGTGCGGCCCGCCGGAGGAGACATTCGTCCTCCATGCGAAACCCAACCGCATGGCTTCATTGAAACAGCGAACCGCGCCCCGTCCCGATCTCTTGGGTCCGGTCGGTCAGCCGCTCCAGAAACCCGCGGTCATGACTTACGACGAGGACGGCCGACCCTTGCGCGGCGGCGTTGCGAAGAAGCGTGCTCACCTGCTGCACCGATAGGCTGTCGAGCGCGCTGGTGGGTTCATCGGCCACGATCAGGGCGGGCCGGGTGAGTGTGGCGCGGGCAATCGCGGCGCGCTGGCATTGGCCGATGGACAGCTCCGAAGGGCGCGCCGAGGGATCGACCATGGCCAGCCCGACCGAGCGCAACGCATCGCGTGCCCGGGCGCGCCTGCCCCGCTCGGCCATTCGAGGTTGGCCGCTCCCGGTCAGTGGTTCCGTGATCGACCGCCAGATCGGCCAATGGGGCACCAGACTGCCCAGCGGATCCTGAAAGACCGGCAGGATCGCCCCGGGACGGGTCAGCGCGGCGTCGCGCCAGATCGTGCCGGACGTGGGATCTTCCAGCCCCATGACCAGACGCAGAAGGGTGGATTTCCCACAGCCTGACGGGCCGCGCAGCCCGACGATTTCGCCTGCGCCGATGGTCAGATCTGTCTCCGCCAAGGCCCGCACCCGTCCCCGTTCATAGCTCACGGCAACGCCGTCCAGTCTGATCAGCGGCACCGGATCACTGGGAACCTCGCGCATTGGCAACGGGTCGAGCGCGCCAAGAAGCCGCTCGGTCTCGGGATGGCGCGGCGCGCGGCGCAGGCCCTCGGGCGTGCCGGTTTCCACCAGAGTGCCGCCGTGCAGAACCCCGATCCGGTCGGCATTGCGCAGCACCAGATCAATATCATGGCTGATCAGTACCACGGCCGACCCGGCGGCGCGCAGGGCATCGAGCACCGATTGCGCCCGGTCCGCATCGAGCGCGCTTGTGGGCTCGTCGGCGATCAGAACCGGCGGGGCCAGCGCGCCCGCAGCCGCAATAGACGCCCGCTGCAACATGCCGCCGCTCCAGGTGTGGGGATGGGTGGTGATGCGGTGGCCCGCCTCGGGCACGTCCAGCCGGTCAAGACGTTCGGCAATCTCGCTCCAGCTTGCGCGTAGGCCGTGACAGCGCCAGGCCTCGGCCACATGATCGCCCACCGGGCGCAGGGGATCGCAGCTGACCCAGGGGTTCTGGGCGACAAAGCCGATCTCGCGTCCCCGTTTTGCGCGCCATTTGGCAGGCGATGCGCCCGTCATATCCACCCCGCCCAGCCGCAGCGTACCGGCGATCTCTGTGCCCTTGCCATGGAGACCCAGAAGCGCCCGGGCAATGGTGGATTTGCCGGTGCCCGAGCCCCCCACGAGAGCAAAACACTCGCCGGGCGCCACGTCGAACGACACATCCCTTACCGGCGTTGTTCCACCGGGATAGCGGACCGAAAGCCCCGCGCAGGCGAGCGCGGCGTTCATGTCTCCGCCTCCCCGCCCGCTACGTCGCGCAGGGCATTGCCGAGGATGTTGGCGGACAGCACCGAGAGAAAGATCAACCCGGCGGGCGCGATCAGAAGCCAGGGGGCGATTGTGAAGTAGAGTCGCGACTCGGCCAGCATCGCCCCCCATTCCGCATGCGGCGGCTGTACGCCGAGACCGAGGAAGGAAAAGCCCGAGATCGCCCCGATCATACCGCCAAGGGCAAGGCTGGCGACAATGCCAAGCTGCACCGCGACACCGGGGAGGATATGGCCCCAGATGATCCGCCAGGCCGGAATGCCCGCAAGGCGCGCTGCGATCACATGGGGCTTGCGCCGTGCCCCCAGCGACAGGGAGCGGGCAAGCCGCGCATACCAGGCCCAATCGGCAATAATGAGCGCTATCAGAAGGTTGACGAATCCGGGTCCGAGGATGCCAAGGACGGCAAAGGCCAGAACCAGCCCCGGCAGGGTCATCGCGATATCGGCAATGCGCATCAGCACCGTGTCGATGACGCCGCCCGAAAGCCCGGCAACAGTGCCGATGATCAGCCCGATCAGGAACACCGCGCCCAGCACCAGCAGGGCCGCGCCGATAGAACGGTGGGCCGCGTCCAGACTGCGGCTGAACATGTCCCGACCGGTGGCATC
>JAOXSD010000197.1 GCA_025800205.1 Silicimonas sp.
CAAAACCCAAATCGCAGACGCCCTGAACCAGTGCGTCGCGGAAACCGCCGTGACCACGATGCTGGCACAGAACTTTCACTGGAACGTGACCGGCATGGCCTTCGGCCCGCTCCATGACCTGTTCCAGAAGATGTACGAAGATCATTTCGTCGCGCAGGATGATCTGGCCGAGCGTGTGAAGGCGCTGGATGCCCATGCGGAAGGCACGCTCGCGGGCATGCTGAAACGGTCGAAAGTCGCCGAGCATGACGGCCATGCCTCGGACAAGGAAATGATCAAGGCGATGCTCGACGCGCAGGAAACCCTGGCCGCCACCCTTGCTGGCGCCGGTGAACTGGCCGCGAACCACGGCGACACGCTGACCGAGGATCTCTGCATCGCACGCGGCCAGACCCACGAGAAATTCGCCTGGTTCCTGCGCAGCCACATCGCCTGAGGCCCGAGAACAAGCAGCCACATCGCCTGACCCGCCAGGACGCCACGCACCGCGCAAGGCCCGCAGTCCCGGCACCCACCCGTGCCGCAGCGACGCCCCAGCCAGGTCCGCAGCCGCCCCGCCCGTTAGGCCTTGCAGCCACGAAAACCGCCGCCCCTTCGGGGGCGGCTTTTTCTTGCGCTCAGCCCTTCACGCCGGAGACCACGAAAGACGGCATCGGAACGATCATCCCCTGCCCGGTCTCATAAGGGAGCGCAGCCGCATTCACGTCGTCCCGTATCGCCTGCTGCACCGCGTCGCTTTGCGCCTGCACGATGGTCGCAGCCCGCACCGTAAGCGCCATGATGTTGTCGAACATATCCCCGCCCGCCGCGTGATAGACGCTGGGCACTTCGCGGATCACCACCTGAGAAAACCCCGCCGCCGCCATCACCTGTTCGGCCTGGTGCCGATCGGACAGCGCGAAGGCGTCAGGTGCGGCATCAGCCACCGACATATCCGCATGGCGGGCAATCGGGGCCATGAGAAAACGGAAGAAATCGGATTCGGCCGGGGCGCACCATTGACTGAACCCGTAACGCCCGCCGGGCCGCAGCACGCGATAGGCCTCGTTGATGGCGCGCACCGGATCCGTGGTGTGGAGCAGCCCGAAGGCACAGACGGCGGCGTCAAAACTGTTGTCGGGAAAATCGAGGCCAAGCGCATCGCCCTGCTGAAAGCGGCAGTCGGGGAAGCTGTCGGCGGCGATCCGCACCATTTCAGGGGAGAAATCTATCCCCGTCGCCGTGGCACAAAGCGCCTGAGCGGCACCGGCGGCATAGCCGGGCCCGGCGCAGACATCGAGAAACGCATCCCCTGCCCGCAGTTGCACCGCCGCCAACAGGGCCGGGATGGCCTGGGTCGTGACGCGCGCGGTGTAGTTTCTGTATTGCCCGGCTCTGGCGCCCCAGCCGTCACGCTCCGTATCGCGGAAACCGTCGTACATTCTGCATCTCCCGAAGCCCCCGCTCGGGCCGCAGAATGCACGCCTTTGGTTGACCTTAGGTTAGCTCGCGCAGGGGCTTTACCGGTTTCACGCCCCGTTTGAGGCATTTTTTCAGATATTTCGGCGCCCAGTGGCTGTATTTCCCCAATCGCGCCTGCTGACCCACCAGCATTTCGACAAAGGCGTCGCGGTGCTTGTCCTTTTTCAGTTCCTTGAACAGGGATTTCTGCGCCTTGGTCATCGAACAGCCGATGCAATGGCCTTCGCGTTTGAACTTGCAAACGTCGATACAGGGGCTTGGGGTCTTTGCCATGTCTGCCTCGCGAAACGTCGGAAAGGGCCCCGTCGGGCCCTTTCCACTAAGCTAGGTAGTCGAGCGGCTTACTGGAAGACCGCGTCAGGATTGTCGAGGCTGTCAGAGCCTTCGAACTCGATCGCATCAACCCCGAGGGCCGCAACCGCACGTTCGATCGACTTGGTCTGATCCACCAGCGCGTTGACGGCACCCATGATCAGCGCCTCGCCCGCTTCGTTGCCCTGCTCCAGCATCATGTCATAGGAGAACCCGGCTTCGGCAGCGGCCTTCATCTCGGCCATCTCCAACATGGTGGCGTTGAGCTTGTCGGTCAGTTCGGCATCGACACCGGCATCGGCCGCAGCCACAAGCGACGAGAGGGATTCGCCGGACACGATGGTGCCGTCGATCCGGGTGTAGCTGCCCAGATAGACATTCCGGATGCCCATGGCATCGTAGAAATGGCTGTTGTGGGTGTTGTCGGCAAAGCAATCATGCTCTTCTTCCGGATCGTTCAGCATCACGCCCAGCTTCATCCGTTCGCCGGCCTGTTCGCCATAGGACAGCGAGCCCATGCCGGTCAGGATCGCGGCCAGCCCTGCGTTTTCGTCTGCGAGAAGTTGGGTCCGGGCGTCGCCGCCCTCCTGCCATTGCGCCGCCATCCAGGTGAGATCCGAAACCAGAAGCTCGGTCGCCGCCTTCAGATAGTCGCCGCGGCGGTCGCAGTTACCGCCGGTGCAGGCATCGCCCATCGCGTAATCCGTCCAGGGACGGGCGCCTGCACCCGGGGCGGTGCCATTCAGGTCCTGACCCCAGAGAAGAAATTCGATGGCGTGATAGCCAGTGGCCACATTGGCCTCGACCCCGTCCGCCTCGTGCATCGCGCCTTCGAGCAGCTCGGGCGTGATCTCGGCGGCATCCACGGTCTCGCCCGAGAGCGTGAAGGACGGGTTGGCGATCACGTTCAGAACCGCATATTCGTTTTCGTCCGACGGGCCGCCATAGGAGGCGTCCACATAATCGATCAGGCCTTCGTCCAGCGGCCAGGCATTCACCTTGCCTTCCCAATCGTCGACGATGGCATTGCCGAAGCGGTAGACTTCCGACTGCTGGTAGGGCACGCGGGAATTCAGCCAGGCGGCTTTTGCGGTTTCCAGAGCTTCCGCCGAGGGGCTGTCGATCAGCGTGTTGACGGCCGCCAGGAGCGCATTGGCGGTGGTCAGGCTGTCTTCATATTTCGCCTGGGCGATGTCGGCGTAATTATCAAGAACTGCTGCCTTGTCAGCGAATGCCGGCAAAGCGGTCAGAAGGGTGGTTCCAAGCGCTGTTGCGAGGGTCAGTTTCATAAGTGGCCGTTCCTTTTTGGCTTACTAGTGGAGTTGAACAACATTGGAGGCGCCGCGCGCAGGGCGGGCCTCGGTATTTCGGTAGAGCACCCGGGCCGCCTCACCGACCTGACCGGCCAGCATGGCGATCATCTCGGCGCGGGCAGGCCCCGCCAGCAGCGTGGCGATCAGGGCCGCGTCATTGAGAAACCCGTCAGCGGCGGTGCGCACGAGGTTGAGAAAGACGCATTCGTCGGAACCGACGCAATTGCAGCCCACGGAATGGCGCACCAGGGGGCGTGCGGCATGATCCGAGATCACTGCCATGAGCGACGAAAACGCCTCGACCTCGCGCTGGGCCTGCATCTCGGGATAGCCGCGCAGATATTCGTCCCAGACCTGAGTCTTGCCATGACCGCCCTCGCACCAGAGGCGCATGTTGAGGATCAGGTTCGCCTCCCAACCGTCAAGCCGGTTGAGTGCGGCCACCGCGGCGCCGCCGCGGGCGGTCTGGGGATCAACGCGCATGTTCATTTGGTCAGGATCAGCTTGCCCGCGCGGGTGATCCGCAGGAAATATTGCTGCCCGTCCAGCAGGATGCAGATCTGCGAGCCTTCGCGGATCAGATCGCGGGCGTCATAGGTCGTCAGCATCGGGGCTTCGGTCGGCTGGGGGATATTGGTCATAGTGTTCACGATCTGGACTCCACGCGGTCGATGATTTGTTCAAGGGCCATGTCTGCCGGGGTCCATCCACCGATGGCGCCATCCAGCAGTTCCTTCCAGCACAGATCTCCATTCCCATTCTTGGTTTGCCTCTGCGGCACCTGCCCTGCGGGTCTCCGGTCACTGTCCTTCATCAGGAACTCCCTTGTCGGAATGTCCGGGCTGCCCGAGGGCGGGTGGCTGAGACGGCTTGAGGGTGTAACTGACGGTTTTACTCGGACTTGTCAATTCCGATAAAAATGATCGGAAAGAGAGAGGCCGGCGCAAAGATCACCCCTCAAAGCCATAGAAACATGTTCTTTTTCCCGATCTCCCCCCTGTAGAACAGACCGCACCAGCGGATCTGAATTTTCTTTTCTGACTTTTTTACTATGTTTTTTCACCGCGATTCCCCACGTCGTCAGAGCCTGCTTTCCCGCCCCTCGAAAAGTCGATAGAAAGACTAGGAATTATCCTGGAATCACAAGGCGGCCGGTCCGCGATGGGAGATGATGATGAAACTGAAAACGCTTCTGGGCACCGCCCTGATGCTCACCCTGGCCTCCGAAGCCATGGCCGAAGGCGAGGTGAACCTCTATTCCTCGCGCCATTATGACACCGACGAGCGGCTCTATTCCGATTTCGAGGAGGCGACCGGCATCCGCGTCAACCGGATCGAGGGCAAGGGCGATGAGCTGATCACCCGGCTGCAGGCCGAGGGCAAGAACTCCCCCGCCGATGTGCTGCTGACCGTGGACACCTCGCGGCTGGAGCGGGCCAAATCCGCAGGCGTGCTGCAATCGATCGACAGCGATGTGCTGGAGGCCCGCGTGCCGGGCAATCTGCAGGATGCGGACAACCAGTGGTTCGGCTTTTCCCAGCGCGCCCGGATCATCTTCTATAACAAGGAGCGCGTCGCCCATCCCCCGCTCGATTACCTGAGCCTGGCCGATGAAACCTATCGCGGCATGGTCTGCCACCGCTCCTCCACCAACCCCTATTCCCAGACGCTGCTGTCGGCCGTCATCGCCAACCACGGCGAAGAAGCCGCCCGCGCCTGGGCCGAAGGCATGGTGATCAACTTTGCCCGCGAACCCCAGGGCGGCGACACGGATCAGTTGCGCGCGCTCTTGTCCGGCGAATGCGATATCTCGGTGTCGAACACCTATTACTTTGCCCGGGCGCTGCGCAAAGACGTGCAGGGGCTGGCGCAGGACGACCTGCCGCAGATCGGCTGGATCTTCCCCGCCCAGAACGCCGAAGGGGCGCATATGAACCTCTCGGGCGGCGGCGTTGCGGCCCATGCGCCGAACCGGGAAAACGCGATCAAATTCCTGGAATATCTCGCCTCGGACAGCGCCCAGCAATATTTCTCGGGCGGCAATGACGAATACCCCGCCGTGCCCGGCGTCGGCCTCTCGCCCTCGGTGGCGCGGCTCGGTCTTTTCCGCCCCGATGCGGTGGATCTGAGCGAGGTGGCCAAGAACGTGCCCACCGCCCAGAAGATCTTCAACGAGGTCGGCTGGTACTGAGCCGACCGGGACCGGGCGCCGAAACAGGCGCCCGGTCAAAATTTATTAAAATACTCAGCAATATTATTTTCACAACAATACCATATACTTACAAAAAAGACCCGAAGCCTCGCCTCTCTTGACATCCCGACAGATTTTATCGGATATGCGATCATCCCAATCCTGAGTATTACATTCAGGAAATCGTATAAGAGGATCGACATGACCCGCTCTCTCCGCCTTGGAACCTCCGCTCTGGCGCTTGCGCTGATCGCCGGTGCGGCCAGCGCCGACACCTATGGCCCCTTCCCCGTGACCGAGAAATCCTACTCGGGCGACAAGACCAATTCGGTCGTCTATACCGGTCAGGTGGCCCGCAATCTGATGATCGACAGCCTGAAGAAACTGGCCGGTCAGGCCGATGGCGGGGCCAATGCGGCCGAGCTGGAAGCGACCATGCTGGACTATTTCAACGGCACCGAGGGCGAGCTGGCCATCGTGTCGCACAAGGGCAAGGACGACTTCCCGATCAAGCAGACCACGATCACCGAAATCTCGGGCAGCGCCAATCTGGCCGGCAAGACCTACAAGGGTCTGGTCCCCGGCTGGCCCGGCAACATGACCGGCGGCGAAGTGATGCAGCACCTGATCAAGCATGCTGCAAAATCGAACAAAGGTTTCGACCCGGTGACCGGCTATGATTACGGCCAGCTTTTGCAGAAATTTGCCATCGGTGCTGTCAGCTACAGCCAGGCCGTCGACAATTACCTCGACGAGAAACTGGCCGCTGACAACAAGCCGAACAACAAGCCCTACAAGGATGGCGCTTACTACACCGGCAAAGAACACAGCTGGGATGAGGCATTCGGCTATTTCGGTGCCCCGGCGCACGCGCTGAGCCTTGAGCCGACCCAAGCCTATGCGATCAGCAAGAAGAAAGACCTGGCCGCAGGCGACGCCAATGGCGACGGCATGATCGACCTGAAGTCGGAAATGACCTTTGGCAACGCCTATTACGCCGCCGACGCCGACAAGAGCGGCACCGATTATCTGCCGACGATCACCTCCGCCTTTATCGAGGGCCGCAAGCTGATCGCCTCGGCCGATGGTGCAGCCCTCACCGATGCGCAGCGCGCCCAACTGGTGGCCTATGCGGCGACGATCGAAGAGGAATGGACCAAGGTTCTGGCCGAAGCCACGTTCAAATACGCAGGCTCCGTCTACAAGGACATCGAGAAGATCCGCGCCGACAAGGCCAATGTCGATCCCAAGCTCTACCGCGCCTATGCCAAGCACTGGGGCGAGCTGAAGGGCTTTGCCATGGCGCTGCAAACCGGTCGTGAAAACCTTGGTGGCACCGCCGTGCGTCTGAACCGTCTGATCGGTTTCGGCCCGGTCACCCTGCCTGACGAAAAAGTCGTCACCGGCATTGATGCGGATGGCAATTTCGTCATGGATGCCAAGATGTCCTGGAACGCCTATCAGCTCAACATGCTGAAAGTGCAGGATCTTCTGATCAAGGAATTCGGTGTGGAAGCCCGCAAGAACGACAGCACCGAAGGTCTGGCTGACATGATCAAGGCGCTCGACAGCGACTCGGGCGGCGCCGAGACCGACTGATTTTTCCCGGGGGCGCCTTGCGGGGCGCCCCTTTCTCTTTCAGGAGAGCGCCATGGACTTTCTCGACCACATGCTCGGCCTCTTCTCCGATTTCACCAATCCGAAGAAGCGGGTATTTCTGGGCTATCTGGCCGTCTCGGTGCTGATCGCCCTTGGCTGTCTGGTGCTGTCGCGCCGCATGCCGCTGCGCACCGCCCTCCGCAGGATCTTCGACCCGCGCGTGTTCTTTTCCGGCTCGTCAAAGGCCGACGCCAAGATCTTCGTACTCAACCGGGCCTTCACCGGCTTTGTGTCACCGCTTCTCCTGACCCAGGTCGCCATCGCCACGGCAATCTACATGGCGCTCGTGCGCTCGGACCTTCTCACATGGGGCGCCTGGGCCGACTGGCCCATTGCGCTAGTCATCGCCCTCTTCTCCGTCGCCATGTTTCTGGCCGACGATTTCACCAAATACCTGCTGCACCGCTGGATGCACCACTGGCCCGCTCTCTGGTCGATCCACAAGGTCCACCATTCCGCCGAGACGATGACACCGCTCACGGTCTACCGGGTGCACCCGCTGGAAGGCGTGCTTTATGCCACCCGCAGCACCCTGGCCCAGGGCAGTGTCATTCCGCTCTTCTACTTCCTCTTTGGCGAGGCGGTGAACCTCTACACCATCGTCGGCGTCAACGTTCTGGTCTTCGCCTTTCACGTCACCGGCTCCAACCTGCGCCATTCCCATATCGACATCCGCTACCCGCGCTGGCTGGAACATCTCTTGATCTCGCCCGCGCAACATCAGGTCCACCATTCGGTGGCCGTGCACCATTACGACAAGAACTTCGGCGCCGCCCTCGCCGTCTGGGATTGGCTCTTCGGCTCGCTGCATCTGTCGGAGGAAGAAGAGCTGACCTTCGGGCTGATGGAGAGCGAAAACCACTCCGCCACCGACCTCAAGGTGATCTATTTCGCGCCCCTGGTCGAAATCGCAACCATGGCCCGCGCCCTGCCTGCCAAGCTCTGGCGACGCCTTCGCCGCCAAAGCTCAAAGCATTACCCGGCAGAATAGATCAGAACTGCCCGCCCGGCGTCGATTTCGAAATCGCAACCTCGTCCGCCGTCATCTCTTCTTCAATGTCATCAAAAAGCGGCGTCGAAAGATAGCGCTCGCCGGTGTCCGGCAGCATGATCAGGATACTCGATCCGGCAGGCGCCGTCTTCGCCACCTCCATGCCAATGGCAAAGGTCGAGCCCCCGGAAATCCCGGTGAAAATCCCCTCCTCCGCCGCGAGCCGCTTCGACCAGGCGATGCCATCCGCCCCCGCCACCGGCAGCAATTCATCATAGAACCCCTTGTCGAGCCCTTCCTGCAGCACATGGGGAATGATGTCCGGCGTCCAGCCCTGGATCGGATGCGGCGACCAGGCGGGATGTCCGGCGGACGGCGTGTGGTCCGGGTTCCGCTCCTGCGGAATGCCGGAGCCGATAAGCGGCGCATCCGTGGGCTCGGTCAGGATGATCCTGGTTTCCGGCCAATCGCGCCTCAGCACCCGGGAAACGCCGGTGAACGTCCCGCCCGTGCCATAGCCGGTGACAAAATAGTCCGGCGCCTTGCCGCCAAAATCACCGACGATCTCCCGCGCCGTGGTGTGTTCGTGAATATCCGCATTGGCCTGGGTTTCGAACTGGGCGGCATTGAACCAGCCGTGTTCCTTCACCAGCTCCTGCAGCTTTTCCATCATGCCGTAGGCTTTCAGCGCCCGGGGCGTCAGCACCACCTTGGCGCCGAGAAACCGCATCAACTTTCGTCGCTCGACGGAAAAACTGTCGGCCATCACGCAGACCAGAGGATAGCCCTTGGCGGCGCAGACCATGGCCAGACCGATGCCGGTGTTGCCACTGGTCGCCTCGACCACGGTCTGCCCGGGCTTCAAGGCCCCCGAGCGTTCGGCAGCCTCGATAATGTTCAGTGCCAGCCGGTCCTTGACCGACCCGGCGGGGTTGAACGCCTCGAATTTCACGTAAGCCGTGACAGTCTCGGGCGCGATCCGGTTGATGCGAATAACCGGCGTATCGCCCACGGTCTCCAGCACGTTGTCGAAAATGCGACCACGGCCGTTCGTTGTACGTATCGTCATGGGGCCCCCCTTTTCCTAAAGGGCCACCATAGCAGAGATCAGGGAAAACGCGCACGGAAAGGAACAACGCATTGCAAATAGGACCGGAATTCGCCCTATAGGATCCGGAAAGAACACCTGTTTATCAGTGCCTTACCCGCCAGAACATCCGTTCAGAATCTGATCCATGGAAAGCGCCGGTTGATCGCAACCCGCCTCGCCCACCGTCTTTGCGGGCACACCGGCCACGGTCTTGCAGGGCGGCACCTCGTCCAGCACGACAGAGCCCGCCGCGATACGCGAGCAGCTTCCAACCCGAATATTGCCCAGCACCTTGGCACCCGCCCCAATCAACACCCCATCGCCGATCTTGGGATGGCGGTCGTCATCTTCCTTGCCGGTGCCGCCCAGCGTCACCGAATGGAGCATGGAAACATTGTTGCCCACCACCGCGGTCTCACCAATGACGATGGAATGGGCATGGTCGATCATCAGCCCCTTGCCGATCCTCGCATTGGGATGAATGTCGATGCCAAAGATCTCCGAGACCCGCGCCTGAATGAAATAGGCCAGATCCTTGCGCCCCTGAGACCAGAGCCAATGGCCGATCCTGTAGGCCTGCACCGCCTGAAATCCCTTGAAGAACAGAAGCGGCTGCAAAAGCGAATGACAGGCCGGATCGCGCTCATAGATCGCCACCAGATCGGCCCGCGCCGCCTCGCCCAGCTTCGGGTCGGCGCCATAGGCCTCCTCCGAAATCTCGCGCAGCAACTGCCCGGTCATCTCCGATGACGACAGTTTGAACGCAAACCGGTAGGCCAGCGCGCTCTCCAGGGATTTGTGATGCAAAACAGTGGCATGGACCATGCCGCCGATCAGCGGCTCATTGGCCACCGCCGCATGGGCATCTTCCTGAATGCGCTCCCAAACCGGGTCAAGGGAGGCGGGATTGGTCTGTTGCTCGGCCATGATGCACAATCCTCTGCTGGCTGGCGTCACCCTATCAGATAGGGCAAAGGGGCCGGGTAATAAACCCGTGATGCGCCCTCACCCGATCACCAGTTCCACCAGACGTCGGATCGGCATCACCACCCGCGCCATGATCCCCGCCATCACCCCCATGACCCGCTCCGCCATGCCGGGCGCCGCGAGAGCCGACGCAACAAGGGTCTGCCCCGGCACGCCCGCCTGCGCCTGCGCGGTCAGCTAATCGCGCGGCAGGGTCAGTTCGGCCAGATGCACCGCCAGGCGGATCACGCCGGTGCCGTCGAAACTGCCACCCTCGGCACTCAGCACCAGCTCGGTATCGGCGTAATAGGCCAGCGGCGATCCGGTGATCCCGCGCGCAAAAGACCCGGCCGCCACCCCGATCCCGCTGCCATAGCGATCTGCCGAGCCCGCAACCCCGATCTGCAGGCTTGTCGCCCCGCCGATACTGCTCAACACCCGCCCGGTGATCCCGTAGACAATCGCCCCCTCCGGCAGCAGCCCCGGCGCCACCGAACTGGCCCCGGCCGCCAGCGCGTGATCGATCTCGATCACCCGATGCAGGAAGCCCGCACCATTGGGTGAAAACGCCCCCGCCCCGGGCTGCCAGCCCACCCCGTCAAAGGCCACCCGGACGCCAGCGCCCACCGACCAGCCCTGCCAGCCGACCCGAGGTGTCAGAAACGCCCAGCCGCCATTGAGAAACAGCGCCAGCCGCCCTTCCTGCCCGGCCCAGTCACCGCTCGCGGCCTCGCCCACCGCATGCACTTCGCCCTCCTCCGGGCTTCCCGGCGGCGCCGCCTGCCCGACCGAGCTCAGCGACAGATTGACCAGCGCATCCAGCCGGGACAACGCCTCGTTCACCGTCACATGTTTCTGCGATTGCGCGGGCGCCAGAAGCGGCAAGCCCAAACCTGTGGTATCAGCCATTGATCACGATCCTCGCTTTGGCCCCCGGCCCATAGAGATCCGAAATTTGCGCCACCTCGATCTCGAATTCGGGCAGCGCCCCGTCGGCAGCCACCTCGGCCGCCTCATATGTCCAGCCCGGGCTCTCCACCGTCTCCTCCCGCAGCACTTCGCCGCCCGACAGCACCCGCACCAGATAGGCCTCATAGGCCTCGCCCAGAGGCACATCGGGCAAGTCCCAGTTGTCCCCGTCGATCCGGCTCCGCCGGATCCAGCTCACATCGAACCCGCCCAGCCCGTCGGGCACCGCCTCCAGCGCCACCGGCGCATAGGGCCGCAACCCCAGCCCCGTGGCCACATGCTGGAAACTCACATAGGACGGATGATCCACCGCCCGGTTGGCCGGGCCGACCCGATACCAGCGCGGCACGCCCCGCAGATCCGGCGGCAGGCTGATCTGCCGGATCGCGGCATCCAGCACCACCACCACGGACCCGGGCGCCCAACCGCCCGCCGCCGCCTCTTCCGTCCCCCGCTGCCCCCGAAGCCGGGTCGAGAGCGCCCAGCGCCCCGGGGCAATCAGTGCCGCATCCCGGAACTGGAACAGCTCATGGGCCCCGCCCTCCGCCGGACCGATCACCGCGCCATTGCCGCCTGCCAGAACCGCCGCCTCATCGAGCGACGCCAGCGCCCCGCCGACAAAATCCACCTCCAGCGCCGGGCCGCGATCCCAGATCCCCGACACCCCCGGCGCCATGGCGTTCCGCGTCACCCCGATCACCCCGCGCGCATCCAGAAAACTGTCGAACCGCCAGCTTTCCCCGTCGCCCGAAGTATAGACCGCCACCTCCCCCGGCCAGGGTTCGGCCGTGGCCGCCAGCCAGGGCGACACCGGGTCTTCATCGCCGCGCAACAGCGGCAGATCAAAGATCCGCGGCCAGACCGGCAGGGGGGCAGGCACGGTCGTGCGTGCCTCGAACGCCTCCACCGCGCGCAGCCGCTGATAAAGCCCGCGCTCCACCCGGACACCCTCGGCCAGCTTCAGCCCCGCCTCCTCCACCCGGTCCACCCGGTAGCTTGCGCCCTCAAGCGTCACCACATCGCCCGCCACCACGGCCGAGGACGGCGGCAAGGCAAAGCGCACCCCGTCGCGGGCCACCCGCGCTTCCGCCAGCCAGCGCTCCACCAGCGATTGCGCCTCTCCCCGGGTCAGCACCAAAGGCATCTCGCTCACCGCAACGCCCCGACTTTCCTCGCCGGGAAAGATGCTCTCCGCCCCGCGCAATTCGTAATCCCCGTCCGCCTCGATGAAATTCAGTCGCACCCGGCCCGAAAGCTCCGCCTCCGACGCCCGCGACCGGCCCACCAGCCCCTCGCCCTCACCGCGCGCCAGATCGCTCTCTGCCAAAGCCGCCTGCCCCAGACCGTCGCGGTTCTGAAACACCAGCAAACCGTCACGCTCCACCGCATCCACCCCATGGGCCAGCAACAAGGGCTGCAACGCCTGGCGCGCCGTCTCGCCCCCCTCCAGCGCATAGCCGCGCACAAGCCCATGAACCTGCGACACATCCACCTCATCGACACCGGCGCGCACGCAGATCTCCTTGATCACCGCCGCCAGTGCCCGGGTCGTCGACCGCCCGTTCAGCCAATGCCCCCGGGCGTAATTCTCCCCATCGCTCCAGGTCTCGAAATCCCCCGGGAAATAGGGATAGGGCCGCGCGTCCCAGGCCCAGAGGAACATCCGGTCCGTTGCCACCATCGGCCCGCCATAGACCGTCGAAACCGGGTTGTTCGCCGCCTCCTCCCAATAGCCGCTCACCGCGCGCAGATATTGCATCTGGATTAGATCATCCCGCCCCCCGTTTGACGCGCGCGGCAAACGCGATTCCGAGGATTTCGGATCAAGAAACTTGTTCGGCTCATTGCTGCCCTTGTCGATGGCCGAACAGCCGATCTCGGTGAACCAGATCGGTTTCGAGCCGGGCACCCAATCGGTCGGCACAGAGGACCGCACGCCGCCCGGCCGGTCGAAATGCGCATTCGACCACCAGCCCCGCAAGTCCTTGTAGCGCCAGACCCAGGGTTCCCCATAGGTCACGTCACTGATCGGCGTGCGGATCTGCGCCTCCGCATCCGCCTCCGAGGCATAGAACCACTCATACCCCTCGCCCCCGGCCACATTGCCCGCCAGATAGGCCGGGTTGTAGATCGTCCCGAACCCCGCATCCGCATGGTCGAACCCGTCGCGCCAGTCGGAAATCGGCATGTAATTGTCGATCCCGATGAAATCGATGTCCCCGTCCGACCACAGCGGATCAAGATGAAAGAACACATCCCCCGATCCGTCCTGGGGCTGATAGCCGAAATATTCCGACCAATCCGCCGCATAGCCGATCTTCACACCCGGCCCCAGAATGCTGCGCACCTCGGCCGCCAGCGCCCGCATCGCCGCCACCGCCGGAAAGCTGGTCCCCGCCCCCCGGATCTGGGTCAAGGCCCGCATTTCCGAGCCGATGCAGAACGCCTCCACCCCCCCGGCCAATGCACACAGATGCGCATAATGCAGAATGAACCGCCGATAGGAAAACCCATCCGCCCCCGTATAGGCGACCGTACCCGCCCCAACCGAGAACTCGGCTGCCGTGGCCGTGCCGAAAAACGCCGCCACCTCGGCCTCCGCCGCGACACTCCCATCGGGCGAGCCGGGCTGACCGGGCGCGAGCGACGTGGTGATCCGCCCCCGCCAGGGCAAGACCGCCTGTTCCGCTCCCCCCCAGGGGTCCGGCAAACCATTGCCCGCCAGTTGCTCCATCAGGATGAACGGATAGAACATCACCGCCTGACCCGCCGCCTGAAGCGCGGCAATCGCCTCCAGCACCGAGGCATCCGACGGCGTGCCCCCATAGACCGGCCGCCCGTCCAGTTGCGGCACCAGCCCCGCAGCCGCCCGGCTCACCCCCGAAACCGACCAGGGCGCACCGGCGCCGTCGGCTGCGGCCTGCTCCACCTTCGGCGCCACCTGACAAGCGCCACAGCGCAGGTCATCCCCGAACCACGACACGATCAGCGAAGTCGCCGCGCATTTCGGCAATTCCTCGGACAACGCAGCCAGCGACACCTGAAAATCCGTCCCGCCCACCGGCGAATGCACATTGGCCGACCGCACCCGGCCGGGCGCCTCCTCGTAATGCACCGGCGTGGTCGCCAGCGCATATTCCCCGGTCCCGGGGATCAAAGCCACCGCACGCACCTGATCGGCCGGATCGCCCAGCCCGGTGCGCATCACCTCGAAACTGAACTGCGGCACCCGGTTGCCGAAGGGCGCAAGCTGCAGATCCTCGATCACCACATAGGCAATACCCCGATAGGCCGGGGCCACCCCCTCCACCGCTTCGATCTTCGGATCGGGCAATTGATCCTCGCTGCCGGGATAAACCCGCAGGTTCAGCGCTTCCGTGGTGATCTCATTGCCATCGGCCCAGATCCGCCCGACCCGGCTGATCTCTCCTTCCGCAAGGGCAATCGCCAGGCTCACCGAATAGGAATAGCTGGTCACCCGCGGCTGTGGCGGCGATCCCTTGCCGCCCCCGGTGGTGGTTGCGGTTTCGGAAAACCGCGACGCCCAGATCACCTGACCGGCCACCCGCGCGCGCCCATGCAATTGCGCAATCGGCGCCCCTTCCGATGCGCCGGTCAGGCGGAACCGGTCGATCCGGCCGGTCTCCACCGCCGCCGATCCACCCAGAATCCGGTCGTCGATCACCCGCCCCAGGGTCGCGCCCGCCGCGCGCCCCAGAACCGAAGCCGA
Organism: Silicimonas sp.; assembly: GCA_025800205.1. Classification (GTDB taxonomy): domain Bacteria; phylum Pseudomonadota; class Alphaproteobacteria; order Rhodobacterales; family Rhodobacteraceae; genus CALKXV01. The sequence goes on from JAOXSD010000197.1 coordinate 14,683, forward strand.
GATCCCCAGCACCGATCCCCCGATCGAAGATCCCAGCGCCGCACCGGCCGCAGAAAGAACTATCGTGGCCATGGGCCCCCCTCGCGTTTCAGAAAGTCACCGGGGCGGAAAGGCGAAGACACCCACCACCCGCCGCGCCCAGGGCGCCGACAATGTGTTTTCGACCACCCCATGGCGCGCATAGGCATGGATGAACCGCCCCTTCGCGCTCACCAGGCCCAGATGTTTCGCCACAGCCCCCGCCCGCATCCGAAACAGCAGCACCTCACCGGGCGCACCGGGCCCGGCTCGCGTCTCCAGATGCCGCCGTGCAGCCGCCCACAGCAGATCACGCCCCGCCACCTCGTCCCAGTCGGGCCCATAGGGCGGCGCCACCTCCGGCTCGTCCCCATAAAGCGCCCGCCACACACCCCGCAGCAGCCCCAGACAATCACAGCCTGCACCGCGCACCGACATCTGATGCACATAGGGCGTCCCGATCCAGCGCCGCGCCTCGACCACCACCGCCGCGTCCCGGTTCATCCGCCGAGGCTCCCGCCATCATTGCGCGCCCCCGACACCGGATAGGACAGCAACCAATCCTCCCCCGGAATATCCGGAAACCCGCGAAAATTCAGAAAGTTGGCAAACTTCACCCGGCAGGTCTCGGCGCGCTTGTCGCAGCCCGCCTCGATCCGCACCCGATCGCCCGGCGCAAGCGCGCCCAGCGCCTCCCAGGGCTCGATCAACCGCCCCGCAGCGGTCTCCCGGTCGCGTTTCACCACACCGGTCCGGCCCACCGCCACCCCGGTCAGCACCGCAAGCCGCCCGCGCTCGAACCACCCTTCGGCAATCCCCGGCTGCCCGGGCAATAGAAAAGCCCCATCCCCCAGCGACACCACATCCGCCTCCAGCGAAAACCCCGCCTGGGCCAGATCGAACCGGCAATCGCCATCCCCCAGCACCGCCGCACAGGGCTTCTGATAAACCCGCCCCTGCGGCTGGTTCAGCAGATCGCTCAACCCCCGCAATTCGGCCCGAAACGCCTGCCCGTCGCGCTCCAGCTCGCCCAGCCGCCCGCGAAAGATCAACCGTCGCTCCGCCACATTCGCCCAGTTCACCAGCCAGGCCCGCAGCCGCGCCCCGTCGTAAAGCCCCGCCCGCACATCCTCTTCCCGGATCGCCGCATCCGACAGCGCGCCCAGCGCCTCGGAATTGTCCACCGCAAGGCCCGTGCTCTGCTCCACCGCCCGCGCCGTCAGCCCCGAGGAGGCACCAAAGGTGATCCCCTCGAATTCCAGCACCCGGTCATGGTCGGTGAACCCCAGCACCATTCCGTCGCGCCGGGTCACCGCCCAGGCGCGCGCAATGGTGGTGACCTTGCCCGCCAGATGGGCCGCCAGCGCGCTCACAACCGCACCTCGACCACCGGCACCGACGGGATCTCGCCCGCGTTGAAACTCGCCACCGAAATCTGCATCACATCGGTGTCGAACCGCACTGGCACGTCGAACTCGAACCCGGCCGTCACCACAGCCCCCGCCGCAGGCACCGTATCCAGCGTCACCACGCCGGTGGTCTCCTCCACCGAAAACCCGACCGCCACCCCATCGACGGCCACCAGCACCGACCCCGCCACCGGCTTCGTGATCCGCCGCACATAGCTCTCCGCCCCCGAGGCATAGGTCTTCACCAGGGCGAACTCCCGCGCGGCCCCGTCGCCCACGCCGATCTCCTGATCCAAAGCCGCCACCTCCGCGCCCGCCGCCGCAGAACGGAAATCGCTCCAGTCCTTCCAGCGAAACCCGTAAAGCTGCCCGCGCCGCGCCTCGAAAAAGGCAATCACACTTTCCACATCCGCAAGCGAGCGCAGCCCCAGCCCCGCGTCATAGCGCCTGCGCGCATCCGCCCAGGGGCTGTTGCGCTCCTCGAAGCCGTTCGCGAGCGTGACGATCTCCGTCAGACGCTCCGGACCACCGGCCGAGCCATAGCTCAAGGCGACCGGAAACCTGATCTCGTGAAATCCCATCTCGCGCCTCCCTCACCCGTTGCGCCGCGCGCGGCCCAGCGCCCGGCTCACCTGTGCGGCCACCTGCGACTGGCTGCGCTGGAAACTGGCCGCATCGGGCGTGGTGATGTTCATCACAACCTGCACCGATCCGCCGCCCGAAGCCTGCACTCCAAGCCGTCCGTCCGCCCCCCGGGTCAACGGCAGGATCGCCTCCGGCCCGGCCTCGCCCATCAGCCCCGCGCCGCCGCGCATGGGAAAAGCCACCGGCCCGGTGACGATCCCGCCATTGGCAAACGGCGTCACCCGCCCCTGGCTGAACGCCGCCCCATTGGCGAAAAGCCCGGTCACCGCCGCCGCCAGCGCCCCGCTCACCTGCGAGGTCACCGGCCGGATCGCGGCCGAAAAGGCCGTGTTCACCACCGAGCGCGCCACCACCGACAAGGCGTCGCTCGCCCGCATCCCGTCAAAGACCAAGCCGTCAAAGGCCCGCCGCAACCCGCGCGACAGCCCCTGCGACAGAACTTTGGAATGCTCCGCCGTCAGCGCCATGGCCCGCTCCGCCTCCGCCAGGCCTTGCGCAAAGGACCGGGTCATCTCCCCCGTAGAGGCCATCGCCTCCTCCAGCCCCACCAGTTGATCCTCCAGCGTCGCCGCCTCGTCCCTCGTGGTCATTCGCCCGTCCTTTCCCTCTGATCCGGAAATGCCGCTGCCAATTCTTCAAGCCGCGCCCGCGACAAGGGCGCCCCGCTGCCCTCGCGACCCAGCATCAACGCCAGTTCCGCAGGGGTCAGCGCCCAGAACTCGGCAGGCCGCAGCCCCAATCCCAGACCCGCGCGCAAAAGCGCAGGCCAATCAAACCGAGCCATCGCCCGGCAACGCAAAAGCCCGCGCCAGCAACAGCCCCGCCAGACGCGCCGCCTCCACCGGACCACCCTCGATCTCTGCGGTCAGCAAATCCCGCGCCTCCCCCTGCCAGCCGCCGCCGCGCAACCCCGCCACGATCAGCGCCAGCACGTCGCGCGACGCATAGCCGCCCGCCTCGAACCGCTCGACCAGAGCGACCAGACTGTCCGCCTCCATCGCCGCCTCCAGCTCCGCCAAGGCGCCCAGGGTCAGCTTCATCCCATGGGGCTTCCCGTCGATGCGGATCGCCACCTCACCCTGCCAGGGGTTCGCCATCACAATGCGACAAAGCTCAACGCGCCAGCCGAGGCGAGGCTCACCTCATAGGTCGCCTCCCCGTCATGACTGCCGGCATATTCCAGCGCGGCCACAAAGAACGGCCCCTCGATCGTGCCGAAATCCGGCAGGATCACCTGAAACACCGGCGTCTCGCCACCAAAGAAGACCTCGCGCACCCGCGCATCACTGGCCGCATCGCGAAACACGCCCGAGCCTGAGATTCCCGCCGACTTGACCCCGGCGCCGCCCAGCAATTCCCGCCAGCCGCCCAGGCTCTCGACACTGGTCACATCCACGGTCTCGGCATTGAACGACAACCGCGTCGCCCTGAGCCCCGCCACCGTCTCGAACACGCCTCCGCCCAAATCCAGCTTGATCAACAGATCCTTGCCATTCTGTGCCGCCATCGGCCTCACTCCCTTCCCGGGGCGGCGCCGCATGGCGGCCCGCCGGTCCAAAAATCAAATGTCGTCCACCAGCGCCTGAAAGGTCAGATCGATGCGCCGCAACTCGCCGCGCCGCACCCGCCGCGCCCGCGTCCGATGGAGGCTCATCGACACCACATGGCCCCGCGCCAGCCCCCAGGGGCCCGCCAGCACCACGTCGCTCACCGCCGCCGCCGCCCGCTTGGCCAGATCGAACCCCTCGCCCTCGCTGACCACCGACACATCGAACCGGTGCCGCGCCATCCGGCCGGTCTGATCCGACAGGTCGGTCACGTCCTCCGGCCCCAGGCTGACATAGTGGGACGGCAAGGCTCCGGGCGGCAGCTCGTCATAGATCGCCGTCCCCACCAAAGCGCCCAACGTCCCGTCCGCGACCAGCAACTGATAAACCGCCGCCTGCAGATCCCGCGCGCCTCCGTAACTCATGGCTGCTCCTCCTCATCGGCAAAGCAGGTCAGATAGCGCGAATCCGAAGATTGCCGCACCGCCCGGATCAGATAGACCCGCCCGGTCTCCACCAACCGCTGCCCCGGCTGCGGCCGCGCGGGCGAGCCCGGCGGCACCGCCCGCAGGGTGATCTCGTAGGACGCGCGCGCACGCGCCCCGCCCTCGCCGCCTTCCAGCCGCCCGCGCCCCGGCCGCACCTCGGCCCAAAGCGTGCCCAGCGCCTGCCAGTCGCCCGAAAAACCGCCCGCCCCATCGGCCACGCGGCTCAGCGCCTGCAAGTCCAGCTTGCGCGACAACCGCCTCATCGCCGACCTCCGCCAAAGATCCGGATCGGCTTGTAGCGCGCACAGATCGCCGCAACCCCCATGGGCAGGGCACGGCCCTTTTCCACCAGGGCCGAGCGGTTCTCGTAGAAATGCGCCGCCAGCAAGAACACCGCCTGACGCAGATCCGCCGGCGCCGCCGCCCAATCGGTGCCATAGCCCGCGTCAAAGACAATCTCCGCATGGCCCCCCACCGGGATCACCGGCAGGCTCAGCCCGACGGCGGCCAGCACCGGCGCATGGGTCTCCTCGATCAACCGATAGGCCTCGGGCGCCACCACCTCGGTGCTGCCGCCCAGAAACTCCAACGTCAGCGACTGGATCGCGCTCACCGGCGCCACCGGCAGCACCTGACGCGCCGGATCCCACCAGGCGGTCACCACATAGCGATAGGCCCGTGGCAACAGCGCCTTGCCGGTCTCGCCCTCCACCGCCACCAATGCCGCCCGCAACAGGCTCAGCAACACCGGATCCTGCAGCCCGTCATCGGCAAAGCCGCGCCCCAGTTGCAGATGTTCCCGAAATTCCGCGACCGGGAGCGCCGCATCGGACACCTGGGTCTGCTCCATCAACATCATCTTGTGACCTCCGTTGGTCGTCCCCCGCCCGAAAGGGCGCGGGCCCTCGATGGGCCCGCCCCCGCCGTCACCCTCAGGACAGACCGAACTTCAGAAGCTTGATCGCCGCGAAATCGCTCACATCGCCCCCCACACGCTTGGTGGCGTAGAACAGCACATTCGGCTTTGCGGAGAAGGGATCGCGCAGAATGCGCATGTCGGGACGTTCGGCAATCGTGTAGCCGGCGTTGAAATCCCCGAAAGCGACCGAGAAACTGTCGGTCGCCATGTCGGGCATGTCTTCCGCCACCAGCACCGGATAACCCAGCAGCCGCGCAGGCTCGCCCGCGGTCAGCCCGTCGGTCCACAGGAACCGGCCCTCGGCATCCTTGATCTGGCGCACCTGCCCTGCGGTCTTGGAATTCATCAGGAAGGTACCATTAGCCCGGTACCGGGCACCCAGCCCGTAGACCAGGTTGATCAGCCCGTCGCCCGGGTTGGTGCCGTTGAACCCGCCCTCGGCGCCGGTGACCTCATAACCGATCGAACCCCAGGCCCAGGCGTCATTCGCCACCACCGGACGGGACAGCAGGCCAAAGGGCTTGTCGATCCCATCCCCGTTGATGAACGCCGCCGCTTCCGAGCGGGCAAAGGTCTCCGCCACCCGGTCCGCCAGCCAGGCCTCGATGTCAAAGGCGCTGTCATCCAGCAGCCGCTGGGAAATCTTCGGCAGCGCCGACAGCTCATGCAGCGCGATGCTGATCCGGTCGATGGTCGGCGTCGCGGTCTCCACCGTCGCCGCCGTCTCGCTCGCCCAGCCCGCGCCGGTCTCCGTGCCGTCGATCAGCACGTCATAGGCGGTGGCCTCCACATTCACCACCTTAGCCACCTGGCGCAGGGATGCCGCCGAGCGCAGCACCGACTGAATGCTCTCGCTGGTCTGCGGATCCACCAGATAACCGCCGTCGCCCGCCACCGCGGTGCTCATCGCCTTTTCTTCCAGCGACAGGCCCCGCAACCCGTCATCCTCGCCGGTGCGCAGATAGGCGCTGAACGCCTTCTGATGAGGCGCCTCTTGGGCGGTGGCCTCCAGGGCCGGGCGACGGGAATGGCTCAGAATGTGCTTGCGATCCAGCATGGTCAAACGCTCTTCCTGTTTCTGCAAATGGTGCGTGATGTCGCCGACAAGGCCCGCCAGCGCGGTTTTCACCTCATCAGCCGAAGTGGAACGGTCAGACACAGCCGCACCGTCCCGAAAGCTCGTCTCGGGTGTACTCATGGTCGAATTTCCTCTGGTTGGGAGGGGGCTAGCTGCCCCGTGCAAGATCGCGGCGCGCGCCTTCGATCGCCGCCGCAAGGTCGCGCAACAGGCCGTCGTCCGGGGTCTCCCCCTTCGCACCCACCCGCGCTTCGGGAAGCATTGGAAAGGTCACCAGCGACACTTCCCAAAGCTCCAACTCCTGAAGGCGTCGCCGCCCTCCGTCATCCTTCCTGGCCCGCAAGGTACGATAGCCGATCGACAGACCCTCGATGGCGCCCGCCTCCAGAAGCGCTGCCGCCTCGCGGGCCCGCGCCACATCCGGCAACAGCCGACCCTTGACATAAAGACCGCGCGCATCCTCGCGCACCTCGTCCCAGACCCCGATCGGCTCGGCCGGGTCGTGCTGCCACAGCATCCGTACCCGGCGCCCCGCCGCCTCCAGGGCCTTCAGCGACGCGCCATAGGCCCCGGGCTCGACCACATCGCCGCCCCGGTCCAGCGCCCCGAAAAGCGAGGCATAGCCCTCGATCACCACCCCGTCGGTCACCGAAATCCCCGGGTCCGCCGGGCAGAACTTGCGCTCCAGCGCCACATCCTCCATCGCCATGCTCACTCCTCCTCGATCCGCTTCGGCAAGCCCAGAAGCGCCCGCTTCTCCGTCTCCGACAGAAAGCTCGCACCGGCGATCCGCCGCCAATGCGCCTCGCGCTCCACCGCCAGTGCGGGCACCTGATCCAGATCCGGCTTCAGCATCGCCCCGTCACCCGCAAAACCATCCAGCCAATGGGACACGGCCCCCATCACCTTCTGCACCAGCGGCAGAACCGTCAGCCGGTAGAACGCCCGATGGGCCTCCTGATAATTCGCATAGGTCGCATCCCCGGGCAGGCCCAGCAGCATCGGCGGCACCCCGAAGGCCAGCGCGATCTCGCGCGCCGCCGCCTCCTTGGTCTTCTGGAATTCCATATCCGACGGGCTGAACCCCATCGGCTTCCAATCCAAGCCCCCCTCCAGCAACATCGGCCGCCCGGCATTGCGGGCGCCCACATGATGGGCCTCCATCTCATTCAGCAACCGGTCATATTGATCGGGCGTCATGCTCCCCTGGCCCTCGGCCCCCTTGTAGACAATCGCCCCCGACGGCCGGGCGGCATTGTCCAAAAGCGCCTTCGACCAGGCCGAGGCCGCATTATGCACATCCACCGCAGCGGCGGCCGATTGCAGCGGCGACAACCCATAATGATCATCCTGAGGATGGAACGCCTTCACATGGCACACCATCGACGCCCCATCGACCACCGGAAAACGATGCGCCTTGCCGGCCGCGCGATATTCATAGGCCACCGGCCAGCCGTCCGGCCCCGGCACCACAGCCATCCGGTCCGACCGCAACACATGCAGCTCCGCCGCCCGGCCCGCCTCATCCAGCACCACCTCCAGATAGCCGTTCCCCGACAGCAGCAACTGCCCGTAAAGCGCCTCCAGAAGTTCCACCTGCCCCTGGCCGGAATTGGGCCGGGCGATCAGCGCCAGGAGCGGATGGGTTTCGAACCGCGCCTCCGCGCTCTGACAGACCAACGGCAGCGCACTCGCCGCCTCGGCAATCAGCTTGACCACCCGGAACCCAACAGGATTGCCCGCAAATCCCTGCCGGGTCAGGTTGCCCGTATCCCGCGGTGTCCAGGCCACCCGGCCCGAGCCCGCATAGGCGATCACCGGACCGGCCGCTGACGCTTTCACCGCCTCCGGTCCCGCGCCCCGCCGTTTCAAGAAATCCAATACCATCCGCATTGCTCCTTTCGCCCCCGAAGGGATCCAAGATCAGACCTCAGCCCCCCAGGGAGCGCACCCGCGGGCGCGCCTCGACCGGGCGGATCATCAACTCGGTCAAGGCCCAGACCAGCGCATCCACCCGGTCCGGCGACCCGCGCCCCTCGAACCCGTCCCGGGTCATCAAACCCATCTGCGCCTCCAAGGCACCCAGCCCCCGCAGGTGACGCACCCGCCCCTGTTCATAGAGTGCAGCCACCGGCTCGGCCCGGGCGGCCTTGCCCCGGCTGGCATGAACCGCCTTCACCGGCACGCCCGCATCCACCTGGGCGATCACCTCGGCCACCAGGTTGCCGCCCTGGTTCACCTCCGCCACCACCCGGTCAGCGCCGTAGGCGTCATAGGCCTCGACCACCGCCCGCGCCCAGGTCACCGGTGAGGCCCCCGCAAGGCTCACATCCGCCAGCACCACCGCGCGCCAGTCCCGCCGGGTCGCACCAAGACACATCCCGGCCACCACGATCCCGCATTCATCCGAGGCCTCGCGCGCGCTCATCGGCGGATCCACCGCCACCACGATCCGGTCGAACGGGCCCGCCAGATCGGGATCCCCATGGTGCAGCCCCGCCGCATCCAGCATCCCCCGGGTCCAGAGCGCGCCCTCGACATCCTCGATCAACAGCCCCTCGATCTCCTGGCGCCCCTGCCGGGTGCCGCCGAACTGGCGCTCGATCTCGCTCAGAAACGACGCCGCCAGATGGGCCCGGTTGGCCACCGTGGGCGCATGGGTCATCACGCTGCTCTCGGCGCCCAGGATGCGTTTCAGCACCGGCACGTTGCGCGGCGTCGTGGTCACCACCTGCTGCGGATGGTCCCCCAGACGCAACGCGAATTGCAGCATCGTCCAGGCCTCCTCCGCCTTCGGCCATTTCGCCAGTTCATCGACCCAGGCCGCATCAAACTGCGGCCCCCGCAACCCTTCGTAATCATGGGCCGAATAAACCTTCGCCACCGCCCCGTTGGGCCAGACCAGCTGGCGCTTGCCCGCCTCCCAGCGCGGCCGCCGGTCGGGCGGCGACGCGGCCAGAAGGCCGCTCTCGCCAAACACCATCACATCGCGCGCCTGATCGAAGGTCTCGCCCACCAGCGCCACCCGGCGTGCCGCCCCCGCATCACCGGGGCGCGCCCCCTCGACCTGGGCCCGCACCCATTCGGCCCCGGCCCGCGTCTTGCCGGCCCCCCGGCCGCCCAGGATCACCCAGGTCTTCCAATCGCCCTCGGGCGCCACCTGATGCGGCAGGGCCCAGAAATCGAACAGATAGGGCAGCGCGCGCACTTCCTCCGGCGACAGGCTCTCGAGAAACTCACTCTGGGTCTCGGGCGGCGCGGATGCGATCAAGCTTGCGCCCGATCGAATCCCGGAGGGCGTCGAAATCGAGGGGGGCATCGGCGACATGACCGTTGGACTGGAGAACGTGTTTTTCATGTTTCACCACCTCATCAAGAAGTTGCGAACGGATCTGCGTCAGCGCGATCCGTGCCTTGCCCAGCTCGCCCGAAGGCACCTCCGCCCCGCGCTCGCGCATCCGCGCCGCCAGATCGGCCAGCGCCTGCAGCAGATCCTGCAGCGCCTCTTCGCTCTGCAATAGCACCAGCCGCGCCGACCGGGTGCCCGCAGGCCCCGAAGGGTCGTCCACCATGCCGCCGCCTCTCATTGTCTGGAATCAAAGGACAAAAAAACGGCCGCCGGGAAGCCCGGGACCGCGTCGACACCTGTCCTATCTTGCCTGAAGGTATAGGCGAAACCGTTCGCCCTGTCAACAGCCAAGCAGTTGATAAGATTGACAAATACCGTTCGCAGGGTTTAACAAACGGTAAACGCGGCCAGCTTTCCCAGCCGCGTCAAAGCCTTACTGCGCCTCGCGCTCCAGCTTCCGGTAGGCCGCCACATTCCGGTTATGCTCGTCCAGCGTCACCGCGAAATTGTGCCCGTCCCTCGGATCCAGGCTCTTGGCCACGAAGAAAATGAAATCCGACTCGGCCGGCGCAAGCGCCGCCTCGATGGAAGCCCGCCCCGGATTGGCAATCGGCGTCGGCGGCAGCCCCTCGATCACATAGGTGTTCCACGGCGTCCGCGCCCGCAGCTCACTCTGACGCAAGCCGCGCCCCAGCACGCCCTTGCCCTCGGTCACCCCATAGATCACCGTCGGGTCGGTCTGCAGCCGGATCCCCTGACGCAACCGGTTGGCAAAGACACTGGCCACCAGCGGCCGCTCATCCCCCAGCGCGGTTTCCTTCTCGATGATCGACGCCAGGATCAGCGCCTCTTCCGGGCTTTCCACCGGCGTGTCGCCGCGCGCGTCCCAGGCTGCGGCCAGCACCGACTGCTGCACCTCGGCCATGCCTGCAAGGAACGCCGCCCGGTCCGCGCCCCGGCGGATCTCATACCCATCAGGCGCCAGCGTGCCCTCGTCAGGCACCTCCGCCACCTCGCCGGTGAACAGATCAGACGCCCGCAGCGCCTCCACCACCTGCCAGGAGGTCACCCCCTCCACGACCACCACCCGCAGCCGCGTCGCCACATCATCCAGCGCCGTCACATAGGCCTCGGGCGCCTCGCCTTCCGCCTTCGGGTCGAATTCCGCCGTGGTTTCAAAGGCCTGCGTCGTCGGGTTCAACTCCCGCACGCGCTTGGTCTGACCATTGACCGCAATCAGATAGATGATTTCCGTTCCACAGGTCGACAGACCATCGCCGGTGATCTCCGCCACGATCGCTTCCATCGAGGCGCCTTCCTCGATCAGAAACGACCCGGCCTTCAATTGCGGAATGCGCCCCGAATATTGCGCCCCAAGCCGGAAGATCGTCGCGTTCGACACCGCCCCCGAGGCTGCCAGATCATCGGCGACCCCCGCCATCGAGCCGCCACGCGGCACCTGCAGACAGATCGCCTGGCTCAAAGGCCCCTCGGCCCCGTATTCCCGCTGTCCCCAGCCGATAATGCCCGCCAGCACCACCAGCGCCACGATGATCACCGTCAGCCCATTCGAGGCGATGTTGCGCCACATCAGCGGTCCACCCGGCCCATCACCAGCGACGCATTGGTGCCGCCGAAGCCAAAGCTGTTCGACAGCGCCACCTTGATCTCACGCTCCCGCTTGGCATTGGGCGCCAGATCCAGCTTCGGCTCCACCGCCGGGTTGTCCAGGTTGATCGTCGGCGGCGCCACCTGATCGCGCAGCGCCAGAATGCAGAAAATCGCCTCCACAGCACCGGCCGCACCGAGAAGATGTCCGATCGACGACTTGGTCGAAGACATGGTCGCGCCCGCAGCGGCCTCCCCCATAACCCGCTCCACAGCGCCCAATTCAATCGTATCCGCCATGGTCGAGGTGCCGTGGGCATTGATGTAATCCACATCCGCCCCCGTCAGCTTGGCCGACCGCAGCGCATTCCGCATCGCCCGCTCACCGCCTTCGCCATCCTCCGACGGCGCGGTGATGTGATAGGCATCGCCCGAAAGCCCATAGCCGAGGATCTCGGCATAGATCTTCGCTCCGCGCGCTTTCGCGTGCTCATACTCTTCCAGAACGACCACGCCGGCGCCCTCGCCCATCACGAACCCGTCCCGATCCGCGTCATAAGGACGGCTGGCGGTCTCCGGCGCCTCACCGCGCTTCGTCGACAGCGCCTTGCAGGCATTGAACCCGGCAATTCCGATCTCGCAGATCGGGCTCTCGGCCCCGCCCGCGATCATCACATCCGCATCATCCAGCATGATCAGCCGCGCCGCATCGCCAATGGCATGGGCGCCCGTGGAACAGGCCGTCACCACCGCATGGTTCGGCCCCTTGAACCCATAGCGGATAGACACCTGCCCCGACACCAGATTGATCAGCGCGCCCGGAATGAAGAACGGCGAGACCCGGCGCGGCCCCCGCTCCTTCAGCGTCACCGCCGTCTCGGCAATCGACTGCAACCCGCCAATGCCGGAGCCGATCATCACACCGGTGCGCTCCCGGCTTTCGGTATCCTCGGGCTCCCAGCCCGCATCCTTCACCGCCTGCTCGGCGGCGGCGATGCCGTAAAGAATGAAATCGTCGACCTTCTTCTGCTCTTTCGGCAGCATCCAGTCATCGGGGTTGAACGTCCCGTCAGACCCGTCCCCGCGCAGCACTTCACAGGCATAGGTCGTCGCCAGATGGCTCGCATCAAACCGCGTGATCGGCCCGGCGGCCGATTGCCCCGCCAACAGCCGCGACCACGTCGCCTCGATCCCCGACGCCAGCGGAGACACAATACCCAATCCCGTTACGACAACACGACGCATGCCCGTCACCCCGTTCCTTTTCGCCTCGCGAGACACATACACGCACGTCCCAGCCTCTGCAATTGCGTGCGCACAAACCCGCGCGCCGCCAATGCTAAATCTCCAAGACCAACGGGCAGTGATCCGACACCTCGGGATCAAAGACCACATCGAACCCCTTCACCGCCCCTTCCCGGTTGATCAGCATGTAATCGGCATACCGCCCCGGCTTCCCGTAGTGCGTGCTGCGGGTGCTGGTGAACCCGCGCCCGGTCACCAGTTCGGAAAACCCGGCATCGGACAACAGCCGCAGGGTTTCGCTCCCCGGTTCCACGTTGAAATCCCCACAGATCACGCTCAGATCCTCGGGATCCGACACCTGCCGCGACAGACCGAGCAATCTCTGCGCCTGCGCCGCGCGTTCCGGCGTGTCCATCTTGCCCTTCAAATCGCGAAGCCCGTGCATATGGGTCACGCTCACCGGCCGCTTGGCTGAATAATCATAGACGCGCACCCCATGGGCGCTCCGCGACCTGGGATGATCGCCATAGCCGACCGGCGAATAGCTCTTGTGCACGAAACCTTGCACCTGTCCAATGATCGGCACATCCCGATGCACGAACGTCGCCAGCCCCCATTGGGACGGAACCGCGCGCGCGTCATCCCACAAAACCCCCTGCGCCGCCGGACAGAACACCGCCACATGGTCGGGCAAGGCGCGACAGACATCCCGAAAGAAATTGGCCCGCTGCGGCAGAACATGCGCCCCATCGCGATAGGTCAGCCAATCCTTTTCGGTCGCCGGGCTGTGCACCACCTCCTGAAGACAGAGAACATCCGGCGCAACCGCCGCAACATAAGACAGAAGCGCGTCATGCAGCTTTCCGCCCCAGCCGTTCAGACACATGATGATCAAGACCCGCCCCCCAAGGGTTCCATGTCAAATGTCACGTCAGTGTCGAAGCCACCCGGCCCCGGCGCGCCCTGTGGCGGTCACCCTTTCAGAAATACGCACATTCCGCCGGTTCAGCCCTCACCCAGCTTCGCCAGACGCGCGGCGCGCAATTGCGCGAAATCATCGCCCGCGTGATAGGACGACCGGGTCAGCGGCGTGGCCGAGACCATCAGGAACCCCTTGCCATAGGCGGCCTTTTCATAGGCGGCGAATTCCTCGGGCGTGACGAAACGATCCACCCGGTGGTGCTTCGGGGTCGGCTGCAGATACTGGCCGATGGTCAGGAAATCCACATCCGCCGCGCGCATGTCATCCATGATCTGCAGCACCGCCTGCCGGTCCTCGCCCAGCCCCACCATGATGCCCGATTTGGTGAACATGGTCGGATCGATCTCCTTCACCCGCTGCAACAGGCGCAGCGAATGGAAATAGCGCGCTCCGGGGCGCACCTCCGGGTAAAGCCCAGGCACGGTTTCCAGATTGTGGTTGAACACATCGGGCTTCGCCGCCACCACCACCTCCAGCACAGCGGGATCGCAGCGCAGGAAATCCGGTGTCAGAATCTCGATCGTGGTGCCCGGCGACTGGCGCCGGATGGCGCGGATGGTCTGGGCGAAATGCTCCGCCCCGCCATCTTCCACATCATCGCGGTCCACGCTCGTGACCACCACATGTTTCAGCCCCAGCTTCTTCACTGCATTGGCCACCCGCCCCGGCTCGAATACGTCGAGTTCTTCCGGCGGCTTGCCGGTGGCGATGTTGCAGAAGGAACAGGCCCGGGTGCAGACCTCGCCCATGATCATCATGGTGGCATGCCCCTGGCTCCAGCACTCGCCCACATTGGGGCAACCGGCCTCTTCGCAGACCGTGACCAGATTGTGCTCCCGCATGATGTCACGGGTGTCCTTGTAGCCCCGCGAGGTCGGCGCCTTGACCCGGATCCAGTCCGGCTTTTTCGGCTGGGCATTATCCGGGCGGCGCGCCTTTTCAGGGTGGCGCAGGCTGGGCACTTTGAGATCCTTGGCGGTCATGTTCTCTCCGGGACGCTTTCGCAACCATGTAACCGGCGCGGCTCAAAAAGTCCAATCCCGCCCCAGGCCTGCATGGGGGATATGCGCGAGGCGAAAGGCTCTTTCCCTTGGGTCACCCTTCGCGCCGCCCGGCAGAATTAAGGCTTTGGTAACCATGAGAGGCCAATCTGGCGGCAGATTGGCTGGTTAGGGGGTCTGCGCGATGCGGGGTCTGGTTGTGCTCTTCTGTCTTTGCCCCGGCCTCGCCCTTGGCGCGGTGACCGACAGGATGCCCGACCTGCCCGCGCCCTCATTGATCGAGCCGCTCGACGCCTTCGCCATGGTCCATGCCGCCTGGGAGGTGGGCTATAACGGCTTCTCCCCGCCGGTGCCGCCCACAAGAATGACCATGGCGCTGCAGGCCCAGGTGATCATCGCCGCATCCCTGGCCCTTGTCTGCTTTCTGCCGCGCAACCGGCGGCGGCGCCATCAGGCGTCGCGGGCGGCGGTGGAAATATCGCGGATCCGCTGCACCATGGCCCGCAACCCGTTCGACCGCTGGGCAGACAGATGGTCATTCAGACCCAGCCGCGCCAGTTCTCCCGGCGCGTCGATCTCCAGCACGTCCGAGACGGCCAGATCCGAATAAAGCGCGCGCAGCACCGCAATCAGCCCCTGCACGATCATCGCATCGCTTTCGCCCTCGAAGCGCAGCACCGCGTCCGGGCCCGCGCCATCCACCTCGGGCACCAGCCAGACCTGGCTCGCGCAGCCTTCGACCTTGGTGGCGGGCAGCTTCTGCCCCTCCTCCAACGGCGCCATCGCCTTGCCCAACTCGATCACATGCCGATAGCGGTCTTCCCAATCATCGAGAAACTCGAAGGTTTCGGCGATCTCTTCAAATGCGTCCTGTGCCATGGGCCAGAGGTAGGCGCGCGCGCGACAAAGGTCCAGAGGCAAACGCTTTTCACCGGCGCAGGATTGGGCTAGCAAGGGGCAAAGAAAGGCCGTTCCGATGCGTTTGAAATCTGTTGCCGTTGCCATTGTGGGGCTCAGCCTGATCTCGGGCTGTGCCACGATCAGCCAGAGCCGGTTCAACCCGTTCAACTGGTTCGGCGCCGGTCAGGAGGAAGAAACGCTCTCGCCGGTCGCCGCCGAAAGCGAACGGCGCCCGCTGGTGGCCCAGATCACCGCGCTGGTGATCGAACGCACCCCGGGCGGCGCCATCGTGCGCGCCACCGCCCTGCCCACAAGCCAGGGCTGGTTCGCCCCCGAACTGGTCAGCGTTGATCCGGATGGCGACCCGATCGACGGCGTGCTCTCCTATGCCTTCCGGGCGGTCCCGCCCGAAACACCGCAACGGGCCTCGACCCCGCAATCGCGCGAACTGTCGGCTGCCGTCTTTGTCCCGAACCTGGCGTTGAACCGGGTCCGGGTCATTCAGGTGACCGGCGCGCTGAATTCCCAGGTCGCGCGGCGCTGAACCCGCTCAGATCTCGAAGACCTCAACCGCGTTCTTGTTCGCCCGCAGCGCCAACTCGCCCCGGCACAATCGCTGGGCATCGGCGCCAAAGGCCTCATACCGCCAGCCCTTGAAGATCGGCCCGTCATAGACCCCGGCGGAAATCTCGTCGAGCTCGGCGGCGGTGGCGATCAGCTTCTGCGCCACGCCCAATTGCTCGGACCGCGCTTTCAGCAAGACCCGCAGCAGATCCGCCAGCGCCGGATTCACCTGTAGCTTGTCGCGAGACCGGTCGGGCTTCGGCTGCACCTCGGCGGGCATGTCGAGCCCGGCCTGCACCGCCGCCAGCAGCCCTTCGGCCACATCGCCCTTGCGGGCTTCGCGCAGCATCAGCCGCGAGCGGTTGAAATCCTTCACCGAACGGGGCTTGATCGAGGCAAGCTCCAAAAGCGCATCATCCTTGATCACCCGGTTGCGCGGCACGTTGCGCTCCTGGGCATGGGCCTCGCGGAACCGGGCAAGCTCCTTGACGATGGCCAGAAACCGGCCCGAAGACGTGCGGGTCTTGATCCGTTTCCAGGCGTTTTCCGGATCCACCATATAGGTGGCGGGATCGGTCAGAATGCCCAATTCCTCTTCCACCCAGGGCAGACGGCCGGAGCGGTCCAACTCGGCAGAGAGATATTCATAGATCTGGCGCAGATGGGTCACATCAGCCAGGGCATAGCTTTTCTGCGCATCCGACAGCGGCCGGTGCGACCAGTCGGTGAAACGCGACGACTTGTCGACCGATCCCTTGGCGATCTTGCGCACCAGGGTCTCATAGCCCACCTGTTCGCCAAACCCCGCCACCATGGCGGCCACCTGGGTGTCGAACAATGGCGTCGGGATCACCTTGCCATCGATCCAGAAAATCTCGATATCCTGCCTTGCTGCATGGAACACCTTGACCACGCCTTCATTGGCCATCAGCGCATAAAGCGGGTCGAGCGAAATGCCACCCGCCAGCGGGTCGACAAGGACAGCATCCTCCTCGGCCTCCCCCGGCAGGGCCATCTGGACAAGACATAGTTTCGAATAGTAGGTCCGTTCGCGCAGGAACTCCGTATCGACCGTTACATAGGGCGCCCGGCCGGCACGTTCGCAAAACGCGGCCAGCGCCTCGGTCGTCGTGATCGTTATCATGAGTTTAGGTGACCTTTATGTTCATCCCTGGTCATTCGGTCTTTCTATGACTTTCAGAGGGTTCCGGCAAGTCAAGCCGCTTTCGGTCGCCTGAGGCGACCCGGCGCAGCACCTCCGGATAGAGCAAATGTTCCTGAGTGAGCACCCGCGCGGCCAGGGTTTCGGGCGTGTCGTCCGCCCGGATCGGCACCCGCGCCTGGCCCAGGATCGGGCCCGCATCGAGATCGGCAATCACCTCATGCACGCTGCAGCCCGCCGCCCCGTCCCCGGCCTCGATGGCGCGGGCATGGGTGTTCAGACCGGGATATTTCGGCAAAAGCGACGGATGAATATTGAGAATGCGATGGGCCCAGTGGGTGATGAACCCCGGGGTCAGTATGCGCATGAACCCGGCCAGACAGATAATGTCTGGTGCCGCGTCCTCCAGCCTGGCGCTCAGCGCCGCATCAAAGGCCTCGCGGCTGTCAAAGGCCCGGTGGTCCAGCACCGCGGTCTCGATCCCGCGGGCGCGCGCCTTTTCCAGCCCGCCCGCATCGGCGCGGTTCGACAGCACCAGCACCGGGCGTGCCGGATGATCGCCCACCATGCTGTCGGCGAGTGCCACCATATTGGAGCCGCCCCCGGAAATCAGAAGCGCCACCCGTTTCACGACAGGCTGCCCTCATAGGTGACACCCTCGCCCGCCGTCACCCGGCCGATCTCGATCACCCTGTGACCGTCACTTTCAAAGGCCGCCGTCACCTCGTTACGATGGGCGGGATCGACAATCGCCACCATGCCGATGCCGGAATTGAAGGTCTTCAGCAGTTCCGCCTGATCCATGCCGCCGATCCGGGCAAGCCACTGGAAAACCTCCGGCAGGTCCCAGGCGTCCAGATCGACCGTCACCCCCAGCCCCTCGGGCACTGCGCGCGGCAGGTTCTCGGTCAGCCCGCCGCCGGTGATATGGGCCAGACCGTGCAGTCCCTCGCCCTTCATCGCGGCCACAGCCCCCTTGACGTAAAGCCGCGTGGGCGTCAGCAGCGCAGCCCCCAACGTGCCCGCGCCCCAGGGGCACTCATCGGCCCAGGTCAGCCCGCTGGCCTCGACAATCCGGCGCACCAGCGAATAGCCATTGGAATGCACCCCGTCGCTTGCCAGCCCCAAAAGCAGATCGCCCTCCACGACGCCCGCAGGCAGGGTCGCGCCGCGCTCCATCGCGCCCACGGAAAACCCCGCCAGATCGAAATCGCCCGGCGCATACATGCCCGGCATCTCGGCGGTCTCGCCGCCGATCAGGGCACAACCCGAGCGTGCGCAGCCCTCGGCGATCCCCTCGATCACCGCCGCCGCCTGATCCAGTTCCAGCTTGCCGGTGGCGAAATAATCCAGGAAAAACAGCGGCTCGGCGCCCTGACAGACCAGATCGTTCACGCACATTGCGACCAGATCAATGCCGACACTGTCGAAATGACCGGTCTCGATCGCCAGTTTCAGCTTGGTGCCGACCCCATCCGTCGCCGCCACCAGCACCGGATCGGCATAACCTGCCGCCTTGAGGTCGAAAAGCGCGCCGAAGCCGCCCAGACCGGCCATGGTGCCCGGCCGGTCCGTCTTTGCCGCCGCAGGCTTGATCCGCTCCACAAGCGCATTGCCCGCATCGATATCCACGCCCGCGTCCTTGTAGGTCAGCCCGTTCTTCCTCATATCAGCGCCCTTCCCCGTGATCTGGCCCCATGATTTGGCGCGGAGGTAGCGGAAGCGCGCGGAAGAGTCCATTGAGGGCGCCAGGACCGGGGTTCCTTGCCGCTAGAGCGCCTTCGTAAAAACCAAATCATTGAATAGGGAAAAGCTAATCAATGCGCAAAGCCATTATCATTGCAATTGCACTTCTTTTCGCGCCGCAGATCCTCTTTCCGGAGCCGCGCATTCTGGATGGCGATACATTGGAATTGGGCGGGGTAATTTACCGGCTCAATGGAATCGACGCCCCGGAACAGGGCCAGCGTTGCGGCGATTGGAATTGCGGATCGGCAGCCACGGATGCCCTGGTGGACATTGTCAAAGGGCGCGACATTGCCTGCACGCCCCGGGCCAAGGACGCCTATGGACGGGTGATTGCCACCTGTTTTGCCGACGGGCGCGATATCGGGGCCGACATGGTGGACAAGGGGCTGGCCTGGGCCTTCCGGCGCTACTCCGACGCCTATGTCAGGCAAGAACGATCCGCCCGCGCCCGGGGCCGCGGCATTTGGGCCACCCCGGCCATAGCGCCATGGGACTACAGGAAAAACCGCTGGCAAGCCGCCGCACAATCGGCGCCGGACGGCTGCCCGATCAAGGGCAATATCTCACGCAACGGCCGGATCTATCACGCCCCCTGGTCGCCCTGGTACGCGCGCACGCGGATCTCGCCCGAAAAGGGCGAACGCTGGTTCTGCTCGGAAGCCGAGGCCCTGGCCGCAGGCTGGCGCGCGCCCTATTGGGACTGAGCGGGCGCTTGACGACCGGGCCCGGTCTGATAGGTCGGATGTCAGAGTGGGCCTGTAGCTCAATTGGTTAGAGCAGAGCGCTCATAACGCTTTGGTTGCGGGTTCAAGTCCTGCCGGGCCTACCAAATCCGCTCAAACCTCCGGAATTCCATACCCTGAACGTTGACCATTTTGCGAGAATGGTGTCCGGACAAAAAAATCGCGAAATCCCCCTTGAATTAACCAATAATTTGCGCAACATCCGCTATCGATATTTTATCCCTTTTTAAAAATACTTAGAAAACCAGAACGACGGGCATCATTAGCGGGCCTAATACAACGAAGGAGCGCCGGATGGCCGCCAAAATCGACCTTGGGAAACTCTCTCTGGAGGAGCTGAAAAGCCTGCAGAAGAATGTCGAAAAGGAAATCAAAACATTCAAGTCGCGTGCACGGGACGCGGCGATGAAGGATCTGCAGCAGGTCGCCAAGAAACACGGGCTGTCTGTTGACGAAATCCTTGGGAAGAAAGGCAAAGGTCGCAAGGCCGGTTCGCCCGCCAAATATCGCAATCCGGCGGATGACCGCCAGACCTGGTCCGGCCGCGGCCGTCAGCCGACCTGGTACAAGGAAGCGCTTTCGAGCGGCAAGACGCCGGAAAGCCTCGAAATCTGATCACCGGAACGGGCGGCCATTGGCCGCCCTTTTCGTTTCGACCTGCAAAACGGCTCGTCCCGAATTGAGATCCGCGCATCAGCGCCGATCTGCCGCGCTCACCTGGGAATGATCAATTCGGCCCTGAGCCCCCCCAGATCACGACTTTCCCCCAGTTCAAGCCGCCCCCCGTGTTGTCGGGCAATATCGGCGGCAATGGTCAGGCCCAGCCCGACCCCGGACCCCCGGTTCTGATTGCGCGCCTCATCGAGACGGGAAAAGGGCCGCAACACCTCGTCACGCTGCGCCTCGGGAATGCCCGCACCGCTGTCCTCGACCACAAAGACAATCGCCTCCGATGTCACCTCGACCGAAAGCCGTGCCTCCTTGCCGTAACGCACCCCGTTGTTGATCAGGTTCTCCAGCGCCCGGCGCAGGGCCTGAGGGCGCAGCATCGCACTGCCCTCGCCCGCCATCGGACCGGCCAGCACCGGCAGGTTGCGCGCCATCTGCTCCACCAGATCGCGGGCCAGCGCGATCGGATCGACGCGCTCGGGCGCTTCAAGGGCATCGCCGCGTGCAAAGGCCAGAAACGCCTCAAGCATCGCCTCCATATCCTTCAGATCCCGGCGCATCGCCTCCACATCCTCGCTGTCCTCGATCAGCGAAAGGCCCAGCTGTAACCGGGTCAGCGGCGTGCGCAGATCGTGGCTGACCCCGGACAGCATCAGGGTGCGCTGCTCGATCTGCCGTTCGATCCGGTCGCGCATATCGAGAAATGCGGTCCCGGCCGAGCGCACCTCCGCCGCCCCCGACGGCCGATAGGGCACGACACGCCCCTTGCCGAAAGCCTCCGCCGCAAAGGCCAGGCGACGCACCGGACGCACCTGATTGCGCAGATAGATCAGCGCCACCAGCGACATCAGAATCGCGGTCACCCCGATCAGCACCAGAAACTGATGCGGGTTGCGCGCCGACAGCCGCCCGCGCGGCACGATCAGCTCCACCGGCCCCTTGGAGCTGGCAATCACGATCCGCGCCCAGCCATCCCGGCTCACCAGATCCACCGCAAGCACTCCGGGGATCTCGCGGAACACCACATCGACCACGGTCCTGCCCGACAGATCGAAGATGCCGCGCCGGGTTTCGACCCCGGGCGCGCCCGCCGCGATCTCGATATCCAGGGGGGCGGCCACCTCAAGCGCCTGCTCCAGCGCCCCCGCCGGATCGGCCGCCGCCTCGACCCGGTCGAGAATCAACAGCGCCTCATGGCTGAGCGCCAGGGTCATCTGTTCGGTCACCCCTTCATAGAGGCGCTGGATGAAAACAACCGTCACCACCATCAAGGTGACCGACACCGGCACCAGCACGATCAGCGCCGAGCGTCCGAAAAGCGACCGTGGCATCCAGCCTTTGAGCATGCGAAAGAACATGGCATGAGCCTAAGCAACCGGTCTGACAAGAGAAAGAGCCAATGACAGCCACGCCTCCCGCCCCCGGTGCCGTGCAGCACCTTGCCCCCGGCATCCGCGCGGTGCTCGCCCCCAATCCCGGGCCGATGACCCATTGGGGCACCAACAGCTATATCGTCGGGGACGGCCGGGTCGCGGTGATCGATCCGGGCCCCGCAAGCGAGACGCATCTGGCCGCGCTTCTGGCCGCCACCGAAGGCGAAACCATCAGCCATATCCTGGTGACCCATGCCCATCTCGATCATTCTCCCCTCGCCCGCCCGCTGGCCGAAGCAACCGGCGCCCCGGTCCACGGCTTTGGCCCGGCGGAGGCGGGGCGCAGCGCGGTGATGGTGGCGCTGGCCGCCGAAGGGCTTGCCGGCGGTGGCGAAGGGGTCGACCGCGCTTTCGCCCCTGATGTGACACTGGGCGATGGCGACCGGATCAAAGGCGACGGCTGGACCCTTGAAGCCCTGCACACACCGGGCCATTTCGCAGGCCACCTGGCCTTTGCCCTGGGCGAGGCGATCTTCACCGGCGACCATGTGATGGACTGGGCCTCTTCGCTGGTCTCGCCCCCCGATGGCGATCTGGGGGCCTTCATGCGCAGCTCCGAACGGCTCAAGGCCCGGGCCGCACGCCGGTTCTACACCGGCCACGGCGCCCCGATCGAGGATCCTGCCGCCCGGCTCGACTGGCTCACCACACACCGCCGCGCCCGCGAAACCGCGCTTCTCGCCGCCCTCGGCCCCGAGCCCCAACCGGTTTCCGCATTGACCGCCCGGGTCTACACCGACATCGCCCCCGAAATGCTGCCCGCGGCCGAGCGCAATGTCTTCGCCCATCTGATCGATCTGGTGGAACGCGACCTGGTCCGGGCCACCCCCCGGCTGAGCCTTTCGGCGGGTTTTGCACGGCGGTGAGAAAAGTCGAATTTTTTCGCCTCCCCCCTCTGGACGCCGCCCCCCCGCCTCGCTATATCGCCCGAGTGTTCCGGCGTAGCTCAGCGGTAGAGCAGTTGACTGTTAATCAATTGGTCGTAGGTTCGATCCCTACCGCCGGAGCCAAATCTCCTCTAAGAGATCAATGGCATAAAGGCCCATCTCGCGATGGGCCTTTGTCGTTTTTAGCGGGCTCTACAACAACTCTACAACAATGCGGGTTGCGAGTGGGCAGAGTTAGGCCGCTCATACTTGCACACCAACAAATTGGATTAGCCTTGTAGGAGTCGATCTATACTCAAGGCTCTTTGCCTAGCTTGACTTTGTAGCCTGAGATGAAGAAAGTTCGCGAGTTTCTCAGCCAAAAAAACGCTCGAACAGCTATCTTCTATCACGGCCTGTGTAAGCCTGAGCGCAACACGTTTGTCTACTTTCCGGTAGCTGAACCGCCCCTTGTTTGCCGGAGACCCAGAAGTAAGGGTACTGGGTTATGCTTTGAAGAAGCGGGGATCGAAGCCAGCCTCGACCGCGTAACAAACATCCACCAGTTCTTGAGAAATGGCCGGATCATGCAAAGCGGCAGCTGTAGCTTTGCTCAGTTGCCGCAGGGTTCGACCGCCAGGTACGTCGGTATCTATTCGACAGACGCGGGTTTTCACTTTCCAATCTATCTTGTGACCTACGCGACGACCGGGCAGCGAATGTTCGCAGCCGACGGCATCTTCCGATCAGACCAATGGAACGTCAGGTCGCAACGTGGCACTGGTATCGAAATGATTTTCCCCGCATCCTGCTAGGGGGAGGGGAGCACTCGCCGCTGCTGTGGTCAATGTGGAGACAAGTTTTTGTTAGCGTTAGTCACCGTAATCGCCCCCAAAAAGAAACCTAGGGCATGTCCTCGTCAGGCAGTGACAAATCTATGCTCGCGTGGCAAAAGCAAACAAAGGGTCGAGCAGGACTAACAGGCTGCTGAAAAAGTCCGACCTCGACCTGACTTGAAGAACATGATTCACTCCGTTGGCGGCAACGGCGGGGGTGATGATGCGCGGGACGGACGAGGCGAGCGGATCGCTGTTCAGCTATGTCGATCTGGAAGAGCGCATCCCGGCGCGACA
>JAOXSD010000198.1 GCA_025800205.1 Silicimonas sp.
ACACCAATCAGCCGATCTCGATCGCGACAATCGATTCCTCGGACGCGGATTTCGTCGCCCATGTCTATGGCGGCATTCTGGAACGCCACGGGTTCAATGTGGAATACCTGCGGCTGGATTACACCGCGATCATGCCGGCGCTGGAAACCGGGGATCTGGATGTGGCCCCGGCGATCTGGGACACCACCTCCTGGAAGGCGGTGACCGAAGCGATGCGGGACCGGACGATCACGAATTACGGATCAAACGGGGTCGCGGTGGAAGAGGGCTGGTGGTACCCGGCCTATCTGGAAGAGGTCTGCCCGGGTCTGCCGGATTACACCGCCTTGCAAGCCCCAGACTGCGTGGCGGCGCTGGCCACGGCAGAGACGTCGCCCAAGGGGCGCTATGTGGATGCACCGGCCGATTGGGAAACGGAATCCGGCACCCGGATGGAGGCCTTCGGGCTTGACTACGAGGTGGTCAGTTCCGGCTCGGTGGTGACGATGATTGCCAGCGTGCGGGCCGCGGTCGAGCGGCAGGAACCGATCTTCAGCTTCGGCTATGTGCCCCATTGGTATTTCGACGGCACGCCGGGGAGCTTTGTGAAAATGCCCGCCGATGAGGGCGCGTGCTGGGACGATCCGGCCCAGGGCCCCAATCCGGACAAGGCGGGCGATTGCGGCTTCCCGGTCGGGTTCCTGTGGAAGATGGCGCAGAACGATTTTGCGGCCAAATCGCCCGAGGCGGCGCGGCTGTTGCACATGTTTGAACTCGACACCGCATCGGTGGCGGCAGCCACCGGCAAGATCGAGAATGAGGGTCTCTCGCTGGAAGACGCGGCCACGGCCTGGATCGATGCCAATGCGGCGGTCTGGAGCACCTGGGCGCTCCGTTGATCGTGGTCGCCCTGTCACCGGCCCCGGGTGGGCCGGAGATTTTTCCATTCACCTCGGGGAACTGACCGTGACGTCTGATGCCAAACCGATGCTGGAATGCGCCGGTCTGTGGAAAGTGTTTGGCCCTGCGGGTCCGAACATCGTGACCGAACTTGGCGTGGATGCGCCTGCGGAGGCCTTCAAGGCGCGCGGGTTGGTGGTGGGCGCGCGGGACGTGAATATCCGGATCTTCCCGGGTGAGATCTTCGTGATCATGGGATTGTCCGGCTCTGGCAAGTCGACGCTGGTGCGCTGCATGACGCGGTTGCACGAACCAACCGCAGGCGCGCTCTATCTGGGCGGGCAGGACATTACCCATCTGTCGGATCGCGAGCTGGTCGGGCTGCGGCGGACGAAGATGTCGATGGTGTTTCAGGATTTTGCCCTGCTGCCCCATCTGACGGTTCTCGACAATGTGGCCTTTCCCCTGTCGGTGCAGGGTCGCTCGCGTGCCGAGGCGCGTGCCCGGGCCCATGAGATGATCGACCTCGTGGGGCTGAAAGGGCGCGAGACCTATTTCCCCGATGAACTGTCCGGCGGACAGCAGCAGCGGGTGGGCATTGCCCGCAGTCTGACCACCGAACCGGATGTGTGGTTTCTGGACGAACCCTTTTCGGCCCTTGATCCCTTGATCCGCCACGACATGCAGGCTGAGTTCCTGCGGCTGCAGAAAATGCTGCACAAGACCATCGTCTTCATCACCCATGACTTCGAAGAGGCGGTGCGGCTGGCGGACCGGATCGCCATCATGAAGGACGGCGAGGTGATCCAGCAGGGTCGGCCCGAGGAACTCGTGCTGTCGCCCGCCACCGATTACGTGCGGGAGTTCACCCGGAACATTCCCAAGCAGAAGGTGCTGAAGGTCGCGGCGATCATGACGGAGCCGGATGAAGGTGCAAGCGGTGCGCCGGTCGAGGCCGGGGCAGGGGTGGATCAGGTGGCCGCACGGATCCTCGAAAGCGACGGGCCGGTGCCGGTGGCCCGGGCCGGAGAGATCGTCGGCAGCCTGCATCGCCGCGATCTGGTTCCGATCCTGACCTAGAGGGCCATCATGATGTCTTCTTCCCAACCTGATCTGTTCTGGACCCGGGCGCGGATTTTGCGCGGCGCTCTGGCGGTTTCGGTGGTGCTGCTGTTGGCGCTGATTGCGGCGCGGATCGATCTGCTGCGCGCGCTGCCCGAGGGCTGGACCTTTGACCCCGGACCGCCGCTGTCCGAAGCGCTGCTCTGGTTGTCGCGCGAGGCCGGGATCGGCGGGCTCAAGCTTTCATCGGTGACCCGGGCGATGGGGGCGGCGGTGTCGCAACCCTATGAGCTACTCAAGGGCGTCTTTGCCACTGGTTTCGTCTTCTATCCCGAAGCGGGCGGGAAATGGGAACTGCCCGCGCTGCCCTGGGCGGCGATCACGGCGGTTTTCGTTCTGGTGGCGCATCACTTTGCGGGACGTCGGCTGGCCCTCTGGACCGGGGCGGGTTTCCTGTTCTTTGCCGCCTTCGGGATCTGGGAATCGGCGATGCTGACCCTGACGCTGGTGGGGGTGGCGGTGCTGTTCAGTTCCGCACTGGGGCTGCTCCTGGGGCTTTGGGGCTGTCGGCGACCGGCTGTCGACCGGGCGCTTCAACCGCTTTACGACATCATGCAGACCCTGCCGCTCTTCTCCTATCTGGTGCCGATGATCCTGTTTTTCGGTTTCGGCCCGGTCGCCTCGCTGGTGGCAACGGTGGTCTTTGCCCTGCCGCCGATGGCACGGATCACCACCCAGGCGCTGCGCGCGGTGCATCCTTCGGTCAAGGAATTCGGGCGCATGGCGGGCTGTTCGCCCCGGCAGCAGGACTGGCGGGTGCTGATCCCGGCTGCGCGCAAGGGGCTGCTTTTGGGGGTGAACCAGGTGATCATGCTGTCGGTCTCGGTCGTCGTCGTGTCCTCGCTCATTGGGGCAGGCGGGCTCGGTGGCGACGTGTTGCGCGCACTGAAATCCATGCGGATTGGCGAGGCGCTGGTGGCGGGCGTGGCGGTGACGGTGTTAGCGATCCTGCTGGACCGGATTTCCCATGCCATTGCCATGCGACGCCCAACCCATTGGGAGCGCCCGCCAAGCTGGGCAGAGCGTCACGCGCTGGCGTTGAAATGCGGTGGCGCGCTGGCGGGATTGAGCCTTCTTGCCCTATGGATCCCCGCGTTGCAGGTCTTTCCCGAGCCGTGGCAGGTGGATGCCGGGCGCGGGGTGAATGACGCGGTGTCCTGGCTGTCGCGAACCTATTACGCGGAACTCGGGGCGATCCGGGATGCCTTCATTCTGGGGTTGTTGAAACCGGTCAAGTTGTTCCTCACCGGCCTGCCCTGGGCGGTGGTGGTCACCTTCGTGACGGTGCTGGGCTATCTGCTCAAGGGCTGGCGTCTGGCCGGTCTGGGGGCTGCGGTCTTTCTCGCGATCCTGCTGGCGGGCTATTGGAGCAAGGCGATGCTGTCGCTTTATCTGGTGCTGGTCTCGGTCGGGTTCGCGACGGTGCTGGGCATGGCGCTGGGGGTGCTGGGGAGTTTCAGCCGACCCCTGCGGGTCTTTCTGATCGCGCTGGTCGACACGCTGCAGACCATGCCGATGTTCGTCTATCTGATCCCGGTGGTGATGCTGTTCAGCGTCGGCGAGTTTCCGGCCTTCGTCGCCATCGTCGCCTATGCGGTGACCCCGGCGATCCGCTATACGATTGCGGCGCTCGAGGGCGAGCGGCCCAGCCTGATCGACGGGGCGCGCATGTCCGGCTGTACCGGCTGGCAGATGCTGTGGCGGGTGCGGGTGCCGCTGGGGCTGCCGGTGCTGCTTTTGGGGGTGAACCAGGTGATCATGCTGGCCTTCGGCATGCTGGTGATCACCGCGCTGGTCGGCACAAGGGGGCTGGAAGAGATCACCCTGACCGCCATTGCCAAGGTGGATGCAGGCACCGGGCTTCTGGCCGGTCTGGCGATCGCGGGCATGGCGATTGTCTGCGACCGCTACCTCCGCGCCCTGACCGAAACCGTGGCCTATTACATGGGCGTGCCGCTGGAGCGCGGGCGCTGAGCCACGGGCGGGCGTCCCATCTGGGATATGGGCCGCCACACCGCCTGCTGACATGTTTGAACCGCCTGCAAGGCCCCGGCCGCCGGAGAAGCGCGGCGCACAAGACCAAGGGATATGCGCCGTGACTGAGGCCAGCGAAACTTATGACTTCATCATCGTCGGGGCCGGATCGGCGGGATGCGTTTTGGCCAGCCGGTTGACCGAAGACCGCCGCTGCCGGGTGCTGCTGCTGGAGGCAGGCGGGTCCGACATGAACCCGTTCGTCGCGGCCCCTGTTGGTGAAACCCAGCTTCTGGGCTCGGCCTATGACTGGGCCTTTCAGAGTGAACCGGAACCCGAGCTGGGCGGGGCGGTGATGGAACTGGCCCGGGGCCGCTGCCTGGGTGGGTCATCGTCGATCAACGGGCAGCTCTACTTCCGCGGGCAGCCGGTGGATTTTGATGATTGGGCCGCGCTCGGCAACACCGGCTGGTCGTTCAGCGACGTGCTGCCGCTCTTTCGCCGGATGGAGCGCTG
>JAOXSD010000202.1 GCA_025800205.1 Silicimonas sp.
CGACAGGCCGCCGAGCTCCAGGTCCGCATCGCCATCCTGAACGGCTACACCGCGCTCGGCATACCCGTCACGGAAGCTGTGGGATAAGTCCGTCCGGGGAAAGGGGAACCTCGGCGTTCAGCCGATTTGCGCAACAGAGCCGTCGGAGGTTCGAATCCTCTCACTCCGACCAATATCTGAAAGCCCCTTCGGGGGCTTTTTTGGTTTTTGCCTCGGATTTCGGCCTCGGGCGCGGGCGGGTGCGCATGTTCTGAAAATGGGCGTGACGCCTGAAAATTGGGCAATGCCTGTGTGGCAAAGGGGGCTTTCGGGACGGGTTTCTTGTCAATCCTGACCTCTTCGTCAAACCTTGGCCCATGGATCATTTTTTCGATGAGATGTTCCACGGGGATGGTGCGCTCAGGGGGCCCTATGAGGAATTCGGGCGCTGGTTCAACGGGGAAGATGCAAGCCGCCTCAGGGCGAAACAGCGGGAGGCGGAAGAGGTGTTCCGGCTCACCGGGATCACATTCAATGTCTATGGCAAGGCCGAGGCGGAGGAACGGTTGATCCCCTTCGATATCGTGCCGCGGGTGATCTCGGGGCGCGAATGGAAGCGGCTGGAGCGTGGGATCGAGCAACGGGTGCGCGCGATCAATGCCTTTCTCTATGACATCTATCACCGGCAGGAAATCGTGCGCGCGGGCCGCATTCCGGCGGAGATGATCGCTGCCAACAGTGCCTTTCTGCCCCAGATGATCGGGGTGGCGCCGCCGGGGCAGGTCTATACTCATATCGTCGGCATCGATCTGGTGCGCACCGGGCCCGACGAATTCTACGTGCTGGAAGACAATGCCCGCACACCGTCGGGCGTCAGCTACATGCTGGAAAACCGCGAGACGATGCTGAAGATGTTCCCGGAACTTTTCAGCGCCACCAATGTGCGCAATGTCTCGGATTATCCCGCCAATCTGCGCCGCTCGCTCGCCGCTTGTGCACCGGCCCGCGCGACGGGCGAACCCACCGTGGCGGTACTGACGCCGGGGATTTTCAATTCGGCCTATTTTGAGCACGCCTTCCTCGCCGATCAGATGGCGGTGGAACTGGTGGAAGGCCATGACCTGCGGGTGGTCGATGGCCGCGTGGCAATGCGCACCACCCGGGGCTACAAACCGATTGATGTGCTCTATCGCCGGGTCGATGACGAATTTCTCGACCCGCTGAACTTCAATCCCGAAAGTGCCTTGGGCGTACCCGGCATCATGGATGTCTACCGCGCCGGTGGCATCACGCTCGCGAATGCCCCCGGCACCGGCATTGCCGATGACAAGGCGATCTATTCCTACATACCGGAAATCGTCGAGTTCTACACGGGTGAGAAACCGCTCTTGCAGAACGTGCCAACCTGGCGCTGTGCCGATCCGGAGGCGTTGGCCTACGTCCTCGACCATCTCGACGAACTGGTAGTGAAAGAGGTCCATGGCTCGGGCGGCTATGGCATGCTGATTGGGCCGGCGGCCTCCAAGCGCGAACTCGCCGCCTTCACCCGCAAATTGAAAGCGCGGCCTGCGAATTACATCGCCCAGCCGACGCTTTCGCTTTCCACCGTGCCGATCTTTGCCCGCTCCGGTCTCGCACCGCGCCATGTGGATCTGCGGCCCTTTGTGCTGGTCAGCCCCCAGGGTGTGCAGATCACGCCGGGCGGGCTGACCCGGGTGGCGTTGAAGAAGGACTCGTTGGTGGTGAATTCCTCGCAAGGCGGCGGGACCAAGGACACCTGGGTGCTGGAGGACTGAGATGCTGGGCAAGACGGCAGGCGGGCTGTTCTGGATGTCGCGCTATCTGGAGCGGGCGGAAAACACCACGCGGCTTCTGGAGACCGGCCAGCGGATGGCGCTGACCCGGCTTAGGGGTGCCGATGAACAATGGGTGTCGATCCTGCAGACCGTGGGCGTGCTGGACGGCTATCGCGCGAAATATGATGCGGTGACCAAGGACAGCGCCATCGACTGGATGCTGCGCGACCGGGACAATCCGGCCTCGGTCCGGTCGGTGATCAAATCGGCCCGCGACAATGCGCGGCTGGTGCGCACCGCCCTGACCTATGATGTCTGGAGCGCGGTGAATGCCACATGGATGCAATCCGAGGCCCATCTGAAACGCAAGGTGAGCGAGCGCGATCTGCCCGGCGTGCTGGAACTGGTGCGTCATCAGGCGGCGCTGGTGCGCGGGGCCTATCTGGGCACGATGCTGCGAAACGACATCCACGACTTCGCCCAGCTTGGCACTTTCATCGAACGGGCTGACAACACGGGTCGCATTCTGGATGTGAAATACTACCTGCTGTTGCCGACGGCGTTTTCGGTGGGCTCAAGCCTCGACAATGCCCAATGGGAAAGCATCCTGCGCAGCGTCGGAGCAGGGGGCGCCTACCGGATGACCCATGGCCAGCACGCGACACCGGCCGAGATCGCTGATTTCATGATCCTCGATGAGCGGATGCCGCGTAGCCTGAGCTATTGCTGCCGCCATATCCGGGAAAGTCTCGAACAGCTTGAGCGGGAATATGGGGCCGTGATGCCGTCAGGCGCCACCTCCGAAGGGCTTTATGGCAGGCTTTCGGGGCACGAAATATCGGGGATCTTTTCCTATGGCCTGCACGAATACATCACCGATATGCTGCGCGATTTGGGCGGGCTGAGCCGCCAGATCGAGGTGGATTACAGGTTCTATGAGTAGCCCATGAAACTGCGCATCCGTCACGAAACCCGCTATGATTTCGACGCGCCGGTGTCCTTTGGCCTGCAGCAATTGCGCAAGACGCCGAAATCCTTCCGCAATCAGAAGGTTCTGAGCTGGGACACGATCGTGACCGGCGGCCAGAAGGAACTGAGCTTCGAGGATCATTACCGCAACGTGGTCGAGCTGATCAGCTTTGCCCCCCAGACCGAACATGTCTCGGTCGTCTCGGAAGGCATTGTCGAGATCGGCGATACAGCCGGCGTTCTGGGCGTGCATGAAGGCGCGGTACCGCTCTGGCTCTACAAACGCGAAACCGAATTGACCCGGGCGAAATCCGGCGTGGCCGATCTGATCCGGGCGCTGCCCGACGCCGCCCCTCTGGACCGGCTCCATGCGCTGTCGGAGCTGATCCGCGAACGGGTGCCCTAT